>DASTSI010000129.1:0-2308 GCA_035760745.1 Nitrospira sp.
CGCCTCTGTACTGAACAAGGCATCGAACATCGCCTGATTCCGCCGGGCCGGCCCCAAACGAATGGCCTGGTGGAACGCTTCAATGGCCGCATCGAGGAGGTGTTGCAAACCCATCACTTCGATTCAACCGCCGATCTGGAAACCACCTTGCACCGCTATGTCGACCTGTACAATCACCACATTCCCCAAAAGGCCTTAGGCCATCTCACCCCGATTCAGGCTCTCAAAAACTGGCAACTGTCCCATCCTCATCTTTTTCGAAAGAGGGTTTACAATCATGCGGGACCTGACACGTAAGTTCGGCGGTTCTTATCAGTTAACAAGGCCAGGAAAGAGGCATGGGTTTATTGCCAAAGTTAATGAACGTTGCCGTTTGTATCGGTTGCGGGTGCGACGATCTCCACGCCTGTTGGGACGACAACACTCAGCAGCCCTGCCATTGGACCCGTGTGGACTATAACATCGGCCGAGGCGTGTGCTCGTGTTGTGAGGATCTCGTCTCGGAGTGGGATTCGGGTTGTCGGGAGTTCCAGGTACCGGTCGAAATCGCGGTTTCCGACGTTCCAGCTTGAATCTCGGGCACATGGATATACAATGGCGTTTGTATATCCTTTGCGTATGGAGACTGCGATGCAAGTTGCAAAATGGGGGAACAGCCTGGCGGTCCGCCTGCCCGCAGCCGTCGTCGAGGCGCTCGATCTCAAGGAAGGCGATGAAATTGAAATCCAGATCGCGGGCGATCGGACCTTCGAAATCAGCAAAAAACCCGATGCGCGGGAGTTGTTGAGCCGACTCAGGAAATATCGCGGCCGGCTTCCCCCTGATTTCAAGTTCGATCGACTCGAAGCCTATGCGCGGGACTAAGGCGTCGTTCTTCGATACGAACGTCCTTCTGTACTTGCTGTCAGGGGATGAGGTCAAAGCCGATCGTGCCGAGGCGGTTGTCAGCCAGGGCGGCGTGATCAGTATTCAGGTACTCAACGAATTTGTGTCCATCGGCGTCCGCAAGCTCGGCATGTCGTACGCCGAGATTCGCGATGTGCTCACTCCCATCCGGCTGATCTGCAGAATTGAGCCGCTGAGTCTGGAGACGCACGATCTTGGCGTTCAGGTCGCGGAACGCTACGGTTTCTCGATGTACGATGCTTTGACCGTCGCGTCTGCACTTCTCGCTGGATGTGATGTCTTGTACACCGAGGATCTGCAGAACGGTCAATTGATCGAAGAGCGACTCGAGGTGAGAAACCCGTTCGCTGCCAGTTAAAACGATAAAAACCGGACCCTGCCATTCGGCAGGCATCCGGTTTTTTGCTCTTTCGACTCATTATTCGTCGATGGAGGCATCCTCCTCCACTCGACTTCGTTCCAGCCGCCGGCATACCGCAGCGATGATGCCTACCATGGCTTCTCGCCAAGGGCCGACAACCCGGTACGGTCGTCCGTTACGGTGATAGAAAGCGACCATACCAAGCCACTGCCGCAACCATGGGGCCCGCTGAAAGCGTTCCCGCATCAACTGGACGTAGGCCTCGGCATCGCCCTCCCAACCAGCAGGCGGCGCGAACGGATTGCTCGGATAACCGCCCGGAGACGTGTTGACCAGTGTCGTGTCGACGATGAGCGTTGGATTGGTGCCCATACTCCGCACTTCCTAAGCAGCACACCGATCCACCAACCGCGAAAACGGGAATCCGGCCGGACCTTGTGTAACCAAGACGTCCAACCAATCGACGCCCTTCCCTTCCGCTGGTAGGAACCCGTCTGGCAAGAGGATCTCCGTCTCAAGTCCGCGATCGGACACACGCTTTCGCAACGCCTCCGCCGCATTGAGGCCGGCCTTCTTTCCGTTTCGGATCGGATCGTTGTCCGCCCAGATTAGGAGTCGTTCGACGCCTTGTGGCGGCTCGAACGACTGCATGAGCGACGCGCTGATCGTCGCCCAGCACCGAAGTCCCGTTGCCTGCTGAACGGCAAGAGCCGTCTCTATGCCTTCTGCGACCCCGAGCACGCGGCCCGGCGCGCCTAGCCGAATGGCAGCTCCGGGTAAGGATTTTCCTGCCGGGACAGACATCAGCTTTTTGGGGGCTTCGACCGGAGCCTTCTGACCTTCAGGCGTTAGAAAGGTCCGGTGAATCGTCACTGGCTTCCCATCGGGTGACACGACCAAAGCGAGCATGGCCGGGAACACACCGGCCAAGTAACCCTCCTCGCTCCAATACTGAAGCGAAGGATGGTACTTGATCACCCCGGATAGGCTGACCGTCAGCCCCCGATGCACCAAGTAGCGGCGCAGGGGTTCCGCATCCGG
>DASTSI010000130.1:0-3275 GCA_035760745.1 Nitrospira sp.
ACGACGCGTGACCGAAACGGGAAGGCTGCTCGCTCGCAGATGGACGCCGGCGCCCTCCAGCGTCAAAGCGACGTCCGCGCGGTCATTGATGAGGAGTTGAGCGTTTCGGGTCTGGGCTCGCGCTGCCACGTCCCGCGCGAGCGCCAGCAGATCCTGCGTCGGAAGATCCCTCTCGCGCAGTTGGATCGCGAGCCGGCCTCCGCTCATCGCATGATCCAACACTGAGAGAAGCGGGCGGCCCTTCGTCTCGCGGCGATCGGTGACGACGAGCAGCCGGGACTTGAGCTCTGGCATGGGTGCAAAGAACCGCGGGCCCCGGACTTTCAATCGCGATCAATCGCCGTCGGTAATTCGGCGAAAGGTACCTACACCGGGGATTGATGCTCCCCGCATGGGCCGAATCAAAGCATGCCCTCGATCGGGCTGCTCGCCGTGGCGTACAATTTGCGCGGAATCCGTCCCGCCTTATACGCGAGACGGCCGGCATGAACGGCGTACTTCATGGCCTCCGCCATTGCGATCGGATCCTGCGCACCGGCGATCGCGGTGTTCATCAGCACGGCATCGGCCCCGTATTCCATCGCGAGGGCGGCATCGGAGGCGGTGCCCACGCCGGCGTCGACGATGATCGGCACCTTGACCGTCTCCATGATGATCTTCAAATTGTACGGGTTCCGGATCCCCAAGCCCGATCCGATCGGCGCGGCAAGCGGCATCACGGCCGGACAGCCGATATCGACCAGTCGCTTCGCCACGATCGGATCGTCGTTGGTGTACGGGAGCACGATGAATCCGTCCTTGACGAGGACCTTCGCCGCCTCAAGCAAACCCGCGGTATCCGGGAAGAGCGTCTTTTCATCGCCGATCACTTCGAGTTTGACCAAATCAGAAACGCCCGCGGCCCGCGCCAGCCTCGCATAGCGGACGGCGTCCTCCGCGGTATAGCATCCCGCCGTGTTCGGAAGAATCGTGTACTTCTTGGGGTCGATGTAGTCGAGCAAGTTTTCCTTGGACCGATCCGTAATGTTGACCCGGCGCACCGCCACAGTCACGACGTCCGCGCCCGAGGCTTCGATCGCATGCTGTGTTTGCGCAAAATCCTTGTACTTGCCCGTCCCCACCCACAGACGGGACCTGAATTCACGGCCGGCGATCACCAAACGATCATCATGCATAACTGCCGCCCTCCTCGTGATTCCGGCATCTTGGCGCCCCGCCTCCGATAAAGCTAAGGATCTCTACTCGATCCCCCTGCTGCAACCGACGGCGGGCAAACTCCTGTCGGTCCAAAATTTCCAGGTTTAACTCGACCGCCACACGGTCGGTCGTGAGCGACAGTTCATGCAGCAAATCGGACACGGTTTCTCCCGTGAATCCTCGTGGCTCGCCGTTGACCTCGATACGGATTCCGTTGCTCATCCGCTCATCGTAGGGAACGCGAATTCGGATTGTCAACAAAGCCGCCGAGGCATGGGTCAGCCCTGAGCTTGCCGGGGGCGCAGGTCGAAGGGCAGAATGTCAAGCCATGCCGGCCCCATTGAATAACCAGCAGCTTGCGATCGTGTTTCGCTCGATGGCCGACCTCTTGGCCAGTCAGCGGGCGAATCCGTATCGCGTCAAGGCCTACCGGAGGGCGGCCGATTCGCTGTTGGCGTTGGATGAAGATGTCGCCGACATTGCGCGACGACACGCGCTGGACGAGATCGACGGAATCGGCCGCGAATTGTCGGACAAGATCGTGGAGTATCTCCGGACGGGAACGATCAAGGCGTACGAGGAGTTGAAGACGCCCCTGCCGGACGAGGTGAAGGCCTGGTCGATGCTTCCGGGATTCTCCGACTCGCTCGTGACTTACCTCTATGCGCGTCTGAACATTCGCACGCTTGACGACCTCGAACGGCTCGTTCGGTCGCACCTGCTGCGAACCGTGCCGGGATTTTCAGGCCCGCAAGAACCGCTGCTCGACGCCATCGGACGACTCCGGGCAGAGTCGATCAAGAAGGACGAAGTTCCTTGAAGATCTTCCAGGTCTTCAGCATCTCCACCGCTTTCTGCAGTTGAACGTCCTGCTCCAGTGAAGGGTCGCCCGCTGCATCGACCGGCGGGGCGGCTGGTGCGGCACCGTTCTTCGGCGCGGAGTCCTCATGACCTCTCCCGCCGGCGGACGATTGATCCTTCCCCGGTGGCGTCGCGATCGGGGACCGCCCGGCCTTCCCCTCCGTCTCGGGCTTGGTCTCGGCCTTGGCCACCGTGGTCGGCGCCTGCGGCTTCACCACGATGTCCGGGGTGATCCCGGTCGATTGGATGGAGCGGCCCTTCGGCGTGTAGTACTTTGCAGTCGTCAAACGCAACCCTGACCCGTCTCCCAGAGGAAGAATGGTCTGCACCGACCCCTTTCCGAAAGACGTGGTCCCGACGATGACCGCCCGCCCATAGTCTTGCAGGGCGCCCGCGACGATTTCCGACGCGCTGGCGGAGCCTTCATTGACCAGCACGATCATCGGCGCGTCGTCCATCTGGTCCCGGCCCTTGGCGAACCACTCGTCTTTCTTGCTCTCACGCCCTTTGGTATAGACGACGAGTTTGCCGTTGGGAAGGAACTGCTCGGTCACCTCGACCGCGGCGGTCAGAAGGCCGCCCGGATTATTCCGCAAATCGAGAATCGTGGACTGAAGTTTCTGCTCCTTGAACTGCCTCAACACACGACCGAGATCCCGCCCGGTCGCTTCCTGGAACTGCGTAAGGCGGATGTACCCGATATTATCCAGCACCTTGGACTTGACGCTTTCAATCTTGATCGTGTCCCGCACGAGCGTGAACTGCAGGGGATCCGTGGTGCCGTCCCGCTGGATCGTGAGATTCACCTTTGTGCCTTTCGGACCTCGCATCTTCTGAACCGCGTCCATCAACGTGAGATCCTTCGTCGTCTCGTCGTTTACTTTGATGATGTAATCACCGGCTTTGATGCCAGCACGATACGCCGGCGTACCTTCGATGGGCGCGATGACGGCGAGACGGTTCTCCTTGACTCCGATCTGAATGCCGACGCCCCCGAACTCCCCCTTCGTTTCGACCTGCATCTCCTTGTACATCTCGGGGGTCATGTAGGCGGAATGCGGATCGAGGGTCGAGAGCATGCCGCGGATCGCGCCTTGCACGAGGTCTTTGACTTTTGTCTCGTCGACATAATTTTTCTGGACTTGGGTCAGAACCTCCGAGAAGGTCTTCAACTCCTCGTAGGTTTCGGTGGCGTGACCGGTTCTCTCCCATCCCTT
>DASTSI010000131.1:0-3033 GCA_035760745.1 Nitrospira sp.
TCGAGCGGCAACTGGTCGAGAATATCCGGACGTCGATCAACGACCTCGGCATCCGCCGAATCGAACGCCTTCGAAGCCGAATTCGAGTCGTCCTTCCCCCTCAAGTCGGCGATCAGGCCATCATCGATCGACTCAGCCGCGTGTTCGGGATCGCCAACTTCTCGCTTGCCGACTCCGTGCCGCTTAATCTCTCGCAGCCTGATCTGAGCGAATTGATGCGAGGAATCGCTTCGGCACTTCGCGATCGACAGTTTGAGACATTTCGTGTGACGGCCAAACGGGCGGACAAGCGGTTGGCACTCACGAGTATGGACGTGGAACGGGTGATCGGCAAGTCGCTATGCGAGAGCACGGGGAAGAAGGTGAAATTGAGTGATCCCGACCTGACGGTCTATGTCGAACTGCTTTCAAAGGACGCCTATTACGCCATTGAAAAACATCCCGGACCCGGCGGCATGCCGGTAGGCGTAAGCGGAAGGGTCCTTTCTCTCATTTCGGGCGGCATCGACTCTCCGGTGGCCGCCTATCGGATGATGAAACGCGGCTGCCACGCCGCCTTCGTTCATTTTTCTGGCAGGCCGCTCGTGAGCCGTGCATCTGAGGAGAAGGTGCGGGACTTAGTGCAGATCCTCACCGCGTATCAGTATCATTCTCGGTTGTACATCGTGCCCTTCGGCGAGATCCAGCGAGAGATCGTGGCCAACGCACCGGCGCCCTATCGGGTGGTGTTGTACCGCCGTCTCATGGTGCGCATCGCTCAAGAGGTGGCTCAACGGGAACAGTGCTGGGGATTGGTAACCGGTGACAGTCTCGGACAAGTCGCCTCTCAGACGCCGGAGAACCTCGCGGTCGTCGAGGAAGCCGCCGAACGCCCGATTCTCCGGCCATTGATCGGCATGGACAAAGTGGAGATCACCGATCAGGCCCAACGGATCGGCACCTTTGCCACCTCGATCGAGCCCGACCAGGATTGCTGCTCGTTGTTCGTCCCTCCTCACCCGAGCACCAAGACCAGATTGGATGATATCCGAAAAGTCGAGCGGACCCTGGACATCGACGGCTTGGTCAAGCCAGGACTGGAGAAAGCCGAAGTCTCTGAATTCACCTTCCCCCCTTAGCATCTTCCAGCGCCTTCTTCTTGACGATGCGGAAGTGGGCCTCCAACTCCCGCCTCGTTGCGAGCGCCACGAGCCAATCAGGCACGATGGAATCGATGGCAACGACCAGTTCAAAATCGGCCTCGGTGTGGTTGCCTGCACCCCCGGGAGCCAGTGTCCAGACCCGGTGATAGTGTTTGAAATCGCCGCCCACGAGGTCGGTCACGAGTTCGGAGCCCGGCACTGCCCGTGATTGGGTCACCAGGCGGCGTTCGCCCGGCAGCAGGGCATGATCGATCCGCAGATCCACCCAGGCGCCATCATCACGAACTTGCAGATCGGCGACTCGCATGCGAACGTCGAAGAGTTCGGGCCAATGGGCATAGTCCGTCAGAATGGCGAAGACGACCTGAGGGCTTGCGGGAAAGTGAACGTGGGCGATGGCCTTCACGCCGCCGCCCGACTCGGTGGTGACCGTCAGAATCTCCCGGTCGGCTGCGCCGGCTGGGAGGACTTCGACAAGGACCAGAAAGAGGAGAAGCGCGAGGGAGCAGCGAGGTCCAAACCGCCTATTATCCGATGATCGCATCCAAGAGCCGCTGGTGGATCTTGCGAACGCGCTCGAGTTGGCCTTTTGCCGGAAAGCGCTCGTAAAAGCCCTCGGCCCTGAACTCTTTTACCAGAGCGGCCCAAGGCTTTAGGAGATCGGCAAACGGTTTGTGCGATCGCTGAGCCTCCCAATCGTTGATCAGCTTGCGGTCCACGATGATGTCGTCCAGGACACGGATGAGGGCTTTGAGGGTGACGTCCCGGGTGAACATGTACCGGTCGTTATGGCCCCAAACTTCCTCCATCACCTCCTTGGCGCCCTTGAGATAATCCCGCACCAGCGCATAAAACCGCTCGGCTTTCATCCCCAGATGCGAGTCCATCCAGCGCTTGTGCGCCGTCACGACTTTCAGCAATTCATTGAAGAGTTCGGACTGCAACACCCATTTTTCCTGTTTGCTTCGTCCTCCCAAGCGGTTGATCTTGTACTGAAGCGGAGAATCGTCCTCGGCGTACAGCATATTGACGACTTTCGCGGCGAACTTCTTCTCAGGGCTTTCCCAGGAGACTTTTTCATAGAGATCGACAAGGTGCGAGCGATTGATCCTCGTGTGCGTGCTGTTGATGATGACGAACATTTCCGTCGCGAATTCGCTGCTCCGGCCGTCAAAGAGCACGCAAGGCACTTCCACCTTGTCGATCTGATCGGGGTGGCGCTGTTGAAAGAAATGAAGTCCGGCCAGCCGGTGCTGCCCATCGATGATCAGGTACTTGCCCTTCGGCTCGCTGAGATGTCCGATCGATTCGCTCTCCCCCGATCGCTGAAATCGAAGCGTTTCGTCGGTAAACAACAGCACCGTCCCCGGGATCATCGGTTGCGCCACGACTGTCTCGTAAAAATTGACGATCTGTTTGATCTTCTGCCGGTTGAGGAGACGCTGAAATCCTTTCTCGCTGCGTTCGATGCCCGCGATGAACTGCGCCACATCGTCATGCTCCGACAGCTTCGACTGCGCGATTTCTTCGCCTTCAAAATAGTACCGACTGGTGAATCGCACCTTGGAGAGCAGGTCGGCGGCCTTGTAGCTGATGAAATAGAACATCCCTTCTTTTTGATGGACGCGAGTGGCCAGCATGTGTCCCCCTTTCTACACGGCTCCTCAGCTCAGCATCGATGTTCACATACGTCATCCAGCAAGGCTCGATCCGCAAGGTGGCAGTGATTCTACGCAGAGTCGGGCATAGCCGCAAGCGAGGCCGCTGTGCTAGCATGCGAAGATATGCCGCCATTTCTACGCAATACCGCGGTCTGCTGCTTGGCATTCCTTGCCGGCGTGTTCTATGACCTTCCTTCGGCCAGCGCTCAAAGCCCCTATGATTTCAGCGC
>DASTSI010000132.1:0-3924 GCA_035760745.1 Nitrospira sp.
GCGCTCCCAGGGCTCTCGGCCCGAATTCCATGCGTCCCTGGAACCAGCCCACGATCCGGTCGCGAGCCAGGAGTTCGGCGGTGGCTCCCGCCACGTCGTCGAGCCGCCGGTAGCGGAGCTTCGCGCGACGAAGGAACGAGACGATCGCTTCGTCGTCGTAGCCCGGTCCGAGAAACACATGCTCCATTCTGTATTCACGCTGCTCCGGGAACCCTCGCAGGCAGCCGTCGATCCACAATGCCGCGCCCAGCGCAGTCCCCGCGTCGCCGGCAGCCGGCTGCACCCACACCTGGCGAAAGGGCCCTCGGTCCCTGAGCCGCGCATTCATGACGCAGTTCAATGCGACCCCTCCGGCCAGGCAGAGGTCGGGCGACCGAGTCGTGTCGTACAGCCATTCCGCGAGCTTCAAGACCGTTTCTTCGAGGACGAGCTGTAGTGAGCGCGCAAGGTCGTAATGCCGCTGCTCGAAGGGAGAGCCGGGTCGCCGTCGGCGACCGAACCGCTCCTCCCAATCGACAGGCACGATCCGGTATCGCCCTGCACCGGCGTAGCGGACGATGTCGCGGAAGGAGTCGGCATGGACGGGCTTGCCGAAGGAGGCGAGCGCCATGACCTTATATTCGTCGGAGGAATGCAGGAAGCCGAGATGTCGGGTCAGATCTTCGTAGAGCAGGCCGAGGGAGTGCGGCATTTCAACCGAGCCGAGCTGGCTCATCCGGCGTCCCTCGCCCAGCCAGTACGTCGTCGTCGCCTGCTCGCCCCGGCCGTCGAGCGTCATGACGGCGGCGCGGGAGAACGGCGAGGGATGGAAGGCGCTCGCGGCATGGGCCAGGTGATGCGGAATGAAATGCCAGCGATAGCGTGCGCCGGCCGCCGCTGTGCGGAAACGGGTCTGGAGATGATGGGGGACGCCGCCGGTCAAATGCCGTGGGGCGTTGACGATGTGCGAAAGAAACAGGGCATCCCACGGGGTTTCCCAGTCGTCATTCTGGGGCGCCGCGCTGGGTTCCAAGAGAAGGCTTATTAACCCAGGATCTTTCGATCCTAATTTAATGTAAGGGTCGAAGGAGTAGGCGACATGATCGACCTGGTCCAGTTCGATACCGCCTTGGCCGAGACAAAAGTCGATGGCATGAAAGGGGAGCTCGTAGGCACTGAAGGGAATCGGCCGCTTGCCGTGCTTGATCCGAGTGAATCGCTCTTCTTCCGCGGCCGCGAGGACCAGACCGTCCTTCACCAGACACGCGGCAGGATCGTGGAACGCGGCATTAATGCCCAGGGTGTACAAGGGGCGGCTCCCTTCTGACGCTGACGCGGACTTCCCGATGGTCTCTCAGCATCTCGGCGACGGCCTGTACCACCTCATCGGGCGGCACCGATCGCAGACAGTGGTGATGGCCTTCGGGGCAGGTGCTCTTGTAACAAAACTTGCAAGGGACGTCGTGAAACAGCACGCGGCGGGGGACCATCCACGGCGTGTGCTGCGGATTGGTCAATGCATAGAGGTCCACGACCGGCGTGCCGACCGCCGCCGCGATGTGCACCGTTGCTGTGTTGTTCGAAATCAACAGCGGCGCCTGGCAGAGGAGCGCGGCCAAGGTGCCGAGCGACAGCATGCCGGCCAGTGACTGAGAAGGGGCCTCCATCTGCTCCTGGATGGACTGGACCAGCTCGCGCTCGGTCTCGCTGCCGGTAAACAAGACCTGACAGCCGAGCTCGCGGACGAGTCGCGCGGCGACGACGGCAAACTGTTCGGCCGGGTATCGGCGGGACGCGGCCGTCGCGCCGGGATGCAGGACGACCCAAGGCTTTGCAGGATCGATGCGTTGAGCGAGCAAGGCCTCGACGCGGTTGCATGCCTCGCTCGGGACGGACAGCGACAGGCGCCGGTCGGACGTCGCCCCTCCGACGGCTGCGACGAGATCCAACTGGCGCTGGACTTCATGCCGGACGAACGACTGCGGCTCGGGCTCTTCCACCCAGTCGGTCAAAAGCTGATAGGGATTCTCGCGGCAATGTGCAAGACGGAGCGGAATGCCGGCGAGGTGGCACAGCAGCGCGGCCGGCAGGGGAGTTTGGCTGTAGACCGTGAAGATGACGGCGGCATCGAACCGTTCCTCACGGAGCCGGCGCGCGAAGGCCAGATCCTCCTCTGGTCCGGTGCGCGGCGGCGTGGCTTTCATCCAGGGCGCTTCGTAGACCAACACCTCGTCCACTTCGGACAGCAAGCGGCCCGCCTTTGCGCCCGCATGGGACGTCAGCAAGGTGATCCGCCGATGGGGCGCCTGTTCCCGTAAGGCCCGGATCGCTGGTCCCGTCATGATCACGTCGCCTATCGTGTCGAGCCGGACGCAGAGAATCCGCCAGGCTGCGCTCCATTGGCAGCTCGATGGCGCGGTTCGTGCGCCGGCGACGAGTTCACTCATCCTGCGCCCCGTGGGACCCGGACAGACGATGCGAGGGCGACCGCGACGAATCGACGATCAGCCGGGCGGCGCGCAGCATTCCATCCGCCAGGTAGTCCGGCCAGCGCATCTCGTTCATGAACCATTCCGTTTCGTTCCCGTTCTCGATCAGCACGGTGCGACAGCCGGCCCAGCGTCCTGCTTCGACGTCGTGCAGAATATCGCCGACCATCCAAGACTGGTCCAGGCTCACATGAAGATCCTCGGCGGCTCGCAAAAGCATGCCGGGATTCGGCTTCCGGCAGGGGCAACGGACGGCATAGCGCTTCACGGTTCCCGCGGGATGATGCGGGCAATAGTAAAAGCCGCTGAGCGGAATCTGAAACGTCGACAGGATGAGCCGGAGACTCCCTTCCATGTGTCGGACGTACTCTTCGGTGAAGCGTCCCTGGGCCACCCCGTGCTGGTTCGTCACCACGATGAGAAGGAAACCGGCGCGGTGAAGGAGTTGAAGTCCTTCCGGGACGCCGGGAAGCAGATGGATCGTCACGCCGTCCGGCGAGAACGGCCGGTCCTCGATCAACGTCCCGTCCTTGTCGAGAAAGACGGCCGGTCGTCTTGCAATGGACCTGTGCGCCACTCACTATCCTCCTCGGCCTCGTGCCGGACGTGCATTGGTCTCACACCCGGCGCCGGTGTCGGTGCGCCGCTCGTCGACGACTTCAGCAGTCCGCTGTGATCGAGTCGCGCTCGTCACGAGCGGCTCCTGCCGGCTACGGCCAACTCGTCTCTCGCATGGGAAGCACCATGACTTCGGGCACGACGCTTTCGGCAGGCAGCTGCAGAAGACAGCGAACGGTGTCCGCCACATTTCGCGGATCCTGCAGGACGCCGGGATCGATCTCGGGAAACCGGTCGAGCAGGAACGGCGTTCGCATCCCTCCACTCACCACGGCCAGGACTTTGACTTGATGCGGACGTGCCTCGACGTGAAGCGCATGGCTGAATCCCAAGAGGCCCCATTTGCTCGCGTGATAGGCCGAGGCATTGGCCCAGGCTCGTTTCGAGGCCGTCGAGACGATATTGACGATATGGCCGCCGCGGCGCTCCTTCATCAGCGGAAGCACGAGCTTCGAAAGCAGGAACGGACCGCGCAGGTTGGTTGCGAGAATCCGGTCCCAGTCCTCCACCTCCAGTTCCTCGATCGACACGGTCCGGTCCACGGCCGCATTGTTGACGAGGACGTCGATGCGCCCATACCGGTCGAGCACCTTCCCGACCGCGGCCCGGCAGTGCCCGAGGTCCCGTACGTCGCAGCCTATGGGCAGACAGTCCACCGACTCCTGGCGGAGCTTGTCGGCGAGCGCGGCCGCCCGGTCTTCACGAACGTCGGCGATCGCGATGCGGGCGCCGGCTTCGGCCAGCGATCGGCACAGCGCTTCTCCCAGGCCCTGGGCGCCTCCCGTAATGAAGGCGACGGTATCGGTCAATGAGTGTGGCATGGCCTGACGTTACTTTC
>DASTSI010000133.1:0-7721 GCA_035760745.1 Nitrospira sp.
TGCCGAGCGCCAGCAGATCTTGTGCGGTCATCTTGAGCGCGGAGGCGGCATCCTGAACCTTCGCCGGATCGTCCCAAAGGATCGCGGCGCAGCCCTCGGGAGAAATGACGGAATAGACTCCGTGCTCGAGCATGAGGACCCGGTCCGATACGCCGAGTGCCAGGGCCCCGCCGCTGCCCCCTTCGCCGATGACGATGGATACGATCGGGACGGTCAAGCGCGACATGACGAGCAAGTTCCTCGCGATCGCCTCCGCTTGCCCTCGCTCCTCCGCCCCGATGCCGGGATAGGCGCCGGGCGTGTCGATGAAGGTGACGATCGGCCGATTGAACTTTTCCGCCATCTTCATCAAACGCAGGGCCTTCCGATACCCTTCGGGGTTCGGCATGCCGAAGTTCCGCTGCATCCGCTCCTTCAGGGTCTTGCCTTTTTGATGGCCGATCACCATGACCGAGCGGTCGTTGAAGCGGGCAAACCCGCCGACAATCGCGCGATCGTCCCCGAACGAGCGGTCGCCGTGGAGCTCGACGAAATCTCTGAAGATTTCATTGATGTAGTCCAGTGTGCTTGGGCGTTGCGGGTGGCGGGCGATTTGCGTGCGTTGCCAGGGAGTCAGTCGGCTGTAGAGCTCGTGCTCGACTTGGGCCAGCTTCATCCGGAGCTTGCGGATCTCGTCCTGCGGGCCTGATTTGCCGCCGCTGGATGCCGCGAGCTTCTCAATCTTTTCCTCGATCTCGCGAAGCGGCTTTTCGAATTCTAGGTAATCCCGCATCGGCTGCCCCCAAGACTCTACGCAAACCGCGCTACGATACCAGAGAAAGGGCTCCCTTGCCTAGCACTTCTTCAACATCGGCCACGAAGTGCTCACTGGCGGTCACGGTGAGGTTCGGCAGGGGCCCCGTATCCGCCTCCAGGGTGCCGTCGGTCCGGAAGGTGAGGGAGATTGCGGTTGCCCCCGGATGCCGTTTGAAGACGTCCAGTAGCCGGGGCAACTGCTGCTGGACTTCCGGCCGGTCGCTCAGCTTGATATGCACCCGCTTCACCGTCTGGGTTTGAACCTCCGCGAGGGGTTCGATCCTGCTGCCGCGGATTTTGGTCCCCTTGTCTCCGCGATCGATCGTCCCGGTGATCCGGACGAGCCGCTCGGGGGCGATCAGGTCGCCGGCCGTCTTGAACAGGTCGGGAAACACGATGACTTCGACGGTACCCTGGAGATCCTCCAGGCCCAGGTACGCCATGCGATCACCCTTCTTCGTCAGCATGGATTTGACGGTGGCGATGATCCCGCAGAGCTTGACTTCTTTCCCGTCCGAAAGTTCGGCCAGGCTTGCCGACGTCGCGGTGGCCAAGGCGTGAATCGTGGCTTCGTACCGAGTGAGCGGATGAGCGCTGATGTAGAAGCCGGTGAGCTCACGCTCATATTTCAGCCGCTGTGCTTGGTCCCATTCAGGGATCACGGGGAGCGGCGGATCCGTCACGTGTGAGACGGAATCGGATCCATGCAGTTCCGCTCCGAAAATGCTGGTCTGGCCCTGATCCCGCTCGCGCTGCGCCGCCGCCCCTTCCTCGACCGCCTGGTCGAGCACGGCCATGAGCTGGGAACGCTTGGCATTCATCGAATCGAAGGCCCCCGCCTTGATGAGTCCCTCGAGCATTCGCTTGTTAACCTTGTGGAGGTCGACCCGGCGGCAGAAATCGAAGAACGATTTGAACGGCCCGCCGGCCGCGCGCACCTCGAGCACGGATTCGACGGCGCCTTCGCCCACGTTCTTGATCGCCGCGAGCCCGAAACGGATGGCGCCGTCCACCACGGCAAAGTCTTTTTGGCTGGCGTTCACGTCGGGCCCGAGGACTTTGATCCCCAGATCACGGCATTCGGTGAAGTATCCGACGATCTTGTCCTGGTTGCCCATGTCGCTCGTCATGAGGGCCGCCATGAATTCGGTCGGGTAGTGAGCTTTCAAATAGCCGGTCTGGTAGCAGACCACGGCGTACGCGGCGGCGTGCGACTTGTTGAACCCGTAGCCGGCAAACTTCTGGATCAGCTCATAGAGCTTCTCCGCCTTCTTCTCGGGGATCTTGTTCTTCTTCGCGCCGTCCAGGAACTTCACGCGAAGCTTTTCCATCTCCTCGGGCTTCTTCTTGCCCATCGCTCGGCGGAGAATGTCGGCTTGGCCGAGGGAGAAGCCGGCGACCTTGTTCGCGATCGCCATCACTTGTTCCTGGTAGACGATGACGCCGTAGGTGTCCTTGAGGATCGGCTCGAGCTCCGGCGTCTCGTAGGTGATCGGCACCTTCCCCTGTTTCCGCTTGATGAAGTCGGGAATCAGGTCCATGGGACCCGGACGATAGAGAGCGATGATGGCGATGATGTCTTCGAAGCGATCCGGCTTGAAGCCGGTCAGCAGGTCGCGCATGCCCGAGCTTTCCAGCTGAAAAATGCCCGTGGTCTTGCCGGAAGAGAGCAGCGCGAACGTCTTGGGATCGTCGAAGGACAGACGATCCACCGACAGAGGCGGCCGATCCGGGCGACCTTGGTTGATCAAGGCCTCGGCGCGGCGAATCATCGTGAGCGTCTTGAGGCCGAGGAAGTCGAACTTCACCAGGCCGATCTTCTCGACGTCCCCCATCGAATATTGGGTGACGATTTCGTCGTTGGCGCCCTTATAGAGGGGAACGTGGTCGGTGAGCGGACCTTCCGAGATCACCACCCCTGCGGCATGGGTGGAGGCGTGCCGCGCCAGCCCTTCCAGCGACTGTGCCACGGTCATCAATTCCTTCACCTTCGGGTCGGTCTCGACCAACTCGCGCAATCTCGGCTCGAGGTCGAGCGCCTGCTGGAGCGTGATGTTGAGCTGGTTGGGCACGAGCTTCGCGACCTTGTCGGCCTCGGCGTAGGGCATCTCGAGCACGCGCCCGACGTCCCGAATCGCGGCCTTGGCGCCCAGCGTGCCGAACGTGATGATCTGCGCGACGTGATCCGAGCCGTACTTGTCCACCACGTAGTTGATCACTTCGCCGCGCCGGTCCATGCAGAAATCCATGTCGATATCCGGCAGCGAGACGCGTTCGGGGTTCAGGAACCGTTCGAACAGGAGCGAGTAGACGAGCGGGTCGAGGTCGGTGATGCGGAGCGCGTAGGCCACGAGGCTGCCTGCCGCGGAGCCGCGGCCCGGCCCGACGGGGATTCCCCGCGAGCGCGCGAAGCGGATGATGTCCCAGACGATGAGGAAGTACCCGGCGAATCCCATCGAGCAGATCACCATCAACTCTTCGCGCAACCGTTGCTCGTAGGCGGCGGCGGGAATCTGGCTGGGGCGTTCCTGCAGCCGCGACTTCAGCCCTTCGACGGCCAGGTGCTCCACGTAAGTTTCGCGGCTGTAGCCGTCGGGCACTTTGTATTGCGGGAGGTACGTCTTGTTCAGTGGCAATTCGAGATCGCAGTGGTCTGCAATGCGGCAGGTGTTGGAGACGGCTTCCGGGAATTCGGCGAAGGCCGGTGCGATCTCATCAGTCGATTTGACATAGAGCTGATCCGTGTCGAACTTCATCCGGTTCGGATCGCTGATCGTCTTGCCGGTCTGGAGACAGAGCATCAGCTCGTGCGGCCGCGAATCTTCTTTCTTCAAATAGTGGCAGTCGTTCGTGCCGGCGAGCGGAATCCCAAGCTTCTTATGGATCTCCATCAAGCCGGCGTTGGCGACCCGCTGGTGATCGAGTCCGTTGGCCTGCACTTCCAGGTAGAAGTGCTCTCGACCGAAGATCTCCTGAAATTCCCCCGCCACGGCCATCGCCCCGTTCATGTCTTTTTGGCCGATGAGGTAGGGGATCTCGCCGCTCAGACAGCCCGACAGCGCGATCAATCCCTCATGGTGCTGCTTGAGAATGTCCTTGTCCATCCGCGGCTTATAGTAGAACCCTTCAAGATAGGCTTTACTGACAAGCTTGATCAGGTTCTGGTAGCCGGTCAGGTTTCTCGCCAGGAGAATCAAATGGTAGTAGTCGTTGTGCGCGAGTTGGCTGCTGTCCTTATTGAGACGGCTGCCGGGAGCCATGTAGGCCTCGCAGCCGATGATCGGTTTGACGCCCGCCTCCTTCGCCTTGCGATAGAACTCGACCGCCCCGAACATGTTGCCGTGATCGGTCATCGCGACGGCCGGCTGACCGAATGACTTGATCTGTTGCACGAGGGGTTCGATCTGATTGGCGCCATCGAGGAGACTGAACTGCGTGTGGAGATGGAGGTGGACGAACGATTGAGACATGGTGCCGGATTTTATGAATCGATGGAGAGGAAGTCAATGAAGGGGCGCGGGTCCTGCCACGGCGAGCAGCCCCACCGTGCTCACTCCACCCATCCCCCGGCGGGGCCCTTCCGTTGCGCGCGCTGGGGCGCCCGCTCGCCGCGTCACCCGCGGGTCCAAAAGGGAAGAAAATCATCTTCCAGCCTCAGCCCTTTTGAATGGAATGGAGAGTTAAAAGTTTCCGCGTGCCTGATCCGCAAGACGAAGGAAAGTGCGATTCATAACGGATCAGTAAGAAAAGATAGAAGACGGATTCTTTTGTCGTGCTAGTTCGTTATCGTGAGGTCCAGCGATTTGCTGTTCGACTGCTTGGGGTTGGAAGAGTCTTGAACCGTATAGGTAAAAGTATACGTGAGGCCCAACAGTCCTCCGGTGCCTAGGGCCGGTGTGCCGGAGATCTCTCCCGTGGAGGGATTCAGGACAAGATCTTTGGGAAGTTGACCGGAAACCGACCAGCTAAACGGCCCAGTGCCGCCTGAACTGTGCAGCGTTGTGCTGTAGGAGCGTCCGACTCGCGCATTCGGCAAGGGTGAGTTCGTCGTGATGAGCAACGGCTGAACCGCCGGCGAGATGGTCAAAGACAAAGGACCGACGGATGATTTTTGCGCCGGCTTGCTGGAGTCCATGACGGTGAACGTATGCGTCGTGGTGCCAGCTTTTGACGGGGTTCCGCTGACGGTGCCGGCGTTGAACTGCAATCCGTTTGGCAAGGCGGGAGAGACCGACCAGGTATAGGGCTGAACACCGCCCGTGGCCGTCAATGTGGTGACAGGATAGGCTTGATTCACGACGCCGTTCGGCAGGGTGATCGGCGCAAGGGTCAGCGGCGGTGGCGCCGACGTGATGGTCAAAGACAGCGGACCGGTTGAGGCCGTTTTTCTCATCGGCGTGCTCGTGTCCATGACCGTGAAGGTATGTTGCGTGGTGCCGGCCGTGCCGCTCAAGGGCGTGCCGCTGATCGTTCCCGGGGAGACGATGTTGAATTGCAATCCGTTCGGCAAGGCGGGAGAAACCGACCAGGTATAGGGCTGGACGCCCCCCGTGGCTGTCAACGTGGTAACAGGATAGGGCTGATTCACGACGCCGGCCGGCAGGGTAATCGGTGTCACGGCCAGTCCCGGCGGATTGATGCTGAGCGACAGGGTCTGAGTGGCGGAGTCCTTGGCCGCATCCTGGACAACGAACGTGTGGCTCGTGGTTCCAGCGTTCACCGGCGTGCCGGTGATGTCGCCTGTGTTGGTGTCCAACGAGAGGCTGGGCGGCAAAGCCGGGCTCACGATCCAGGTATAGGGCGCGGTCCCTCCCGCGGCTGCGACTGTCGCATGGTACGCGGTGCCGACGGCGCCGGGTGGAAGCGAATTCGTCGCAACTGCCAGGCTTGCGGGACCGGCCGGAGGGCTGGACACGGACGAGACGTCGTTGCAGCCAGCCAACAGACCGAAGAGGACTGCGACCAGCAGGGAGCATGACAACGCTATTGCACGCGTACAAGTCAGCATGGAGCCAATACATCTCGCTGAGAGCGGAGTGTGGTCGCAATCTAAGAACGATGATAGAGAAAACTGAGGAGAGCGGTCTCCCCTACAAAGGAGGGAGGCACGTTTCGGGTCCTGATCTCGGTCCTCGCTCGGCCTCAGACCCCGCCCCGTTACCTGCCACAGGGGAGGACGGATGACTGCGAACGTCATGCACTGCGGCGAACCAGCCCGGCGACATACCATACATGGTGAAGGCGCAGCGAAAACGTCCAAACCCCAGGAACGCGAAGACCTGGTACGCCTCCCAGGGCACGCTGTCACCGGCAACATGGGAGCATAAGTCGCCGCTACTATCATCCTTCCCAGTTGGGACGTCGCCAAAGAAGGGGCATAGTCTATTCGTCATGCGACGTACAGGATCCTGATAGCTCACTCTCCACAGCCGCACCTGCTGGAGGGGCGGCCATGGCTCCCGAACGTCTCCATATCCGGGCAGCGTTGATCATTGGCTTGGCTCTCGCGGTGCTTGGGTGCCGAAGCGACGCTTCATTACCAAGGCAGACCATCACTGTGTCGAATTCTTGGTCGGCCCTCGCAGTCCCGCCGGACGTTCACCGGATCGCCGTCTTCTATCCCCAGTCGTCCCTCAGGGACCACGTCGAAGCGTATCATCAACTGGAGGGAGCGGCGTTCCAACTCAAAGCTGCCCGCCCGGTGCTCGCGCTGGTTGATCGTTTCAACATCCAGACTGTCGCAAAAGAACTCCGATTCCAGAACGGCGGGGCCGTTTCCGAAGAGACGGCGATGCGGATCGGTCACCTGCTGGGAGTGGACAGTGTGCTGCTCTTTATGATCGACGGACCGACGTTGACCGATCGTATCATGTCAACGAGACTCAGCCGCGTGCGGCCCGTCACGATCACGACCAAGATCATCCGAGTCGAGAGCGCGGAAGTCGTCTATCTCGACGTCGTGACGGCGCGAATGGAGGACTATGGCTATGGAGACCGATGGCTCTTCGACAGTGGAGACTACGACGTGTTGAGCCGGGAGGCGCTGGACCGCAGCATCAAGCAGACGGTCGCGGATTTACAGAGCGCCTTTCGATAAGGCTCTGCGTCTGGATGTTCGACACGCGCGGATGCTTTGGCGCACGAGCTTCAAGAAATGCCGGCGATCCGCGTCATCGAGGGAGATCGTCTGCTCCACGTTGCCGCGCGCGGTGATGTGATAGAGAGTGCCTGGATACTCTAAGTGAAGTAGGCGGGCAAGGGGGGCGACACCTTAGGTGAAAGTATTCTGAGGCGAACTAGGGAGCTAATAAGCTAATCAAGTTTTCCGTTTCCGCTCAGTTTTGCCTATGCTAAGGCGAGACAGTTATGGCAACACTATAGACCTGAGAATTAGTTCCATTTGCGGCTGTCACGGTGAGTGACACGGTCGTGGTTGTCCCGGGCGCGCCCAAGGCGATCCCAGCCGAGGCGCTGGCTGTGCCCGCTCCAGCGGAGAGTGAACCAGTGGTTATGCTTCCGTTGGACACCGAACCCGTCATGGTCGCATTTGAATCCGACTTGGTGGCGTTGACCGTCACGTTAGTCACCCCGCTCCCGACGTTCACCGTGTAGCTGGTTGTGCTTGAACTAAAGGGAGGACTTAACGTCTGTCCGGTCAAGCTGAGTGCGGAAAGATTGTTGTCGCTGGCAAGCGCTGCCCGGTTCACGGTGATGGTGTAAGGCTTAGAGCTACCGTTCACCGCCGTCACGGTCATTAACACGGTGGTGGGTGTCCCGGCCGCGCCCAAGGCGATCCCAGCGGACGCGGTGGCTGTACCCGCTCCAGCGGAGAGTGAACCGGTGGTTATGGTTCCGTTGGACACCGAACCCGTCATGGTCGCATTTGAATCCGACTTGGTGGCGTTGACCGTCACATTAGTCACCCC
>DASTSI010000134.1:0-23709 GCA_035760745.1 Nitrospira sp.
GCTTGCCGATTCGCGCACTAGTGACCATCCCAGACACAGTGACTCCATGAACGCGGTAGGATGAAATTACTTGCAGCGGCGCGGTGGAAACATCGCGAGGGCTGGAAGGAAGAAGGGCTCGCTTCCGAAAGGGGGCGAGCCTTTTTTTCTTCATGGTTTCTTATTGCCGGATCTCTGTGGCAATCGCCGACGCATGCCGGTCCGAGCTTCCGCGGATCGGCACCCGCTCACCGTCATTCCCGCTTTCCGCCTCCCGCGCACGGCGTATCAAGCATTCGTGGACGGCGCCTGCGACCACGTGCTGAGTCAAATTGTACAGAATGACGGCGACCATGACGCGCGGAAACGAGGACAGTGCCAATGATGCCAGAACCAATCCGGTCCCGTTGTTGTTCATGCCCAGGCCGTACACGAGTGACACGCGATCCGGTTCATCGGCCCGCAGCATCTTCCCGATTCCATACGCTGCGCCAAAAGCCGTCACGCATAGGGTTGAGGTAATCGCAAACGACAAGGCGAGAAAATCCAAATCATGATCCGCCAGCGCCCGGGGAAGGGACACGGACGCATTCGAATAGTTCAAGAGGAGTAAGACCACCGCATTGATGAATTTTACGACCGGCATCATCGCCTTCAGCACGTCGTCGGACATCAACGTTCGCGCCGCAAATCCCAGCATCACCGGGAGCACGACCCACACGCCGAGAAAGGCGCTCGAACCGTAGTGCGCCAGGTTTCGTAACACGGTCTCGTATTCTTGAGACGCCATCTCGCCGAACACGTAAAACCCGGCCGGCGTCACGAACGGACTGAGCAGGGTCGAGCACAGGACCAGCCCTAAACTGAGCGCGAGATTGCCGTTGGAGTTTTGCGCCCAAGCAGTCGATGATCCGGCGATCGGCATCGAGGCGATCAAAGCCAGACCAACGAGGACGTGCTGAGCTTCCTCCGGGTTGTGCCAGAATCGAAGCAACTGCATGACCCCGAAGACATACAGGACCGGCACCACGAGGTTGGCCGCCAAACCGGCGATCAGGAGCCGCGCCTTCCGCCTTAGCGCCCGCATATGAGTCAGTTTGACCCCCAGGCCGGCGTTGAACATCATCGTCGCCAAGAGCATCAGCACGAGCGACAGATCGAAGGACGCGCCGATAATCGAGAAACGGCCGAAAGACGCGGTCCTCATCCACATCCCTGGGCCCGGGAACAAGGCGGCCAGCGCATAGGCAGCGAGGAGAAACCAGAGGAGGTGCTGATGGACGAACCCAGCCAGTGCGAGAATGTTGAAGGGTGGATGTGGCAAGCGGGTGCTCGCAAACCGCGAGGCCGGAGCAGCCGTTGCCGCTCCGGCCCGTCTGGAGGAAGGGCTTCCCTACTGGGACGGTGATATCGCGACCACCTGCCCTCTTGAATCGATTTGGACTTCGACGATGTCGCCGACCTGAACCTGGCGACTCATGTCGGGAGACAAGGCGATTGGAATCTCTCTGTTCCGGTCCCTCAGCACATAATGCTCTCCTCCGTCCCTTCGACTCCTGTCCATGTCCTGCGTCAATTCTCCCCGCACGGTTCTTGTCCGAAGCCCGGCGACCGCTTTGGCGAGGAAGGCCCGTTCTTCCGGTGTTCTCGTATCACGCACGTTCATGCCCGCCGCGCGGGAGAGTTTTATGCGGGCGTCGCGCACCGACATAATAGCCGCTTGGGCGGATCGGTTATGTCCCAGCGTGATGCTGTCCCGAAGCGCCCTGATGCCTTCGTTCAAGTCTGGCTGATTGCCGATGCGCTGTGCTTCCTTCGCTTGGTCCAGCGCGAGTTCGGCATGCCGCATCAACTCTGGTATGTGGCCCTGCTCGCCCGCCATTTCCCCTTCCCGGGCGTGCTTGACCGCTTTGTCGGTGTACCGGTCGTAATAGGCGCTTTCCTGCGTCCACCGGACGTTTTCGTAGCTGCTCCCCATCTGTTGGCGCGCGCGGATCGGGCAATTGGGATCGGTGTAGATCACGTTACCCTTCGCGTCCATTCGGGACGCGCAGGTGCCGACCAACTTGCGATACCGCTCCGGACAGGTCGGATCGTCGTAGATGAATTGACCGCGCTCGTCCAAACGGGACGCGCAGGCTTCGGCAAGAAAAGGGTCGTTCGCCTCACTGCGAACCCCCGCTCGACGTCCTTCCCGGTCCATCTGATCGCAGTCCAATGAGGTCGTGGCATTCCCCTTCTCATCGGCACACGGAATGACACGATCTCTCGGCATCCGTTCCCGGTCGTCGGGGACCGGGCGCTCGGTGCGCGTCGCCATATGATCGGGCATCATCCGGTCCATCGGATCGTTCGAGACGGTGCGATCGTCGACCGCGCCCGTACGAGCCGCCGCGGTCTCACTGGCACCGGTCGTATGCGTGGCCGACCGCGTTTTCGAACCTGACGAACAGGCGGTGAGCAGGACGAGAACCGAAAGGCCTCCCACGAACGTCTGTATGCTCCTGTGCAACACCATTGATTGATACCTCCGTGAGGGTGAAAGTTCCGCTTCTCGCGACATCTCTCAACGTAACGCCGGCTCGTCGCATCGTCCAACTAGGCACCTCCCTGTACACCCGGCGATTTGGTCACGAGTCATGGAGCTTCATGAGGATCCCCTCGTCGGGCTTCAACAGCAAAGGGCCGGCCAGGGGGCCCCTTCCCTCGCCGTCGAGGCAGGTGGAGAAAACAACAGTGGCCGATGCGGTCGGTCTTTCCCTCCACTGCTCCCGCCAGCACGCAATCGCCGAACTCGTCTACGGCGGCCCGGATGTCCTCGAGACAAGCCCCCGATTCACGGCGGTCGTCGGTAAACACCCGTCGCAGTCGCTAAGGAGGACGTCTTTGTGAGGCTTCAGGGTCAGGCGCGCGTCGTCGCGCAGGAACTGGTCTCGATCAAGACGGCGCTCGTCCACCCGAAATCCGTCCACACCGCGACGAAGCCAGAATCTCAAGACCTCCGCCATCGCGTTACATACCTACACGGGCAGGAAAGAATGGTAAGAGCACTGTTCGGTCCGCTCGTCCCTTCTTGTTCGGAGGTCCGCCGTCCGGCCCTGCATCTGCCCTGACGTACCAGTCTCATTTCGCGCTGGAGCGGAAGGACCGGCTCTCTTCGAACCAGGGATGGCGATTTGACGCGTGCGTGGGAACAACATCGACGATCAACCGGATCCCGCGGCGATGGAGGCCGGGCAGGTCTCCTTGCCGTCGCCGTTGCTCTCTTCAAACGCGGAAGCAGCTCATCAATCGCCGCCCGCCGCCACTGTTACCCCGCTCCCGGCTCCATACCCCTGCATCATCGCGATTTTCGGAACCGGCGCACAGGCGTCGGCACCGGCGCCAGAGCGCGCACCTCGCAATCCTTTCTGCGCACTCTAGGGAGTTTCCCAGTATGCTCTTTTCGAAATCGGCGTAGGGTGCTGTATTCCATCGAAGGAGGGCTGTATGGCAACCGCGCTGACCTACACCTCACCTCAACGGTCTCGAGCGCAGTCGGATATCACGGGTCGGATTCTAAAGACCGTGAACCGAAAAAAGGTCTGTCACATTGACGAACTGCTGGCGAGCTGCCACGACCACACATGGGATCAGGTCTTTCTGGAAGTGGATCGCCTAAGTCGGGCCGGGAGTCTCTGCGTGTTCTACCAGCAGAACGGAGATTACTCGGTGACCCTACCGGCCGCCTGAGCTCGTGAGTGAGATGGTCCGGGCCTTGGGAGGATCCCCAGGTGTTGGTGTGCTCGGGGTATCCTCGTGTTGCTCTCGCGGAAGGTGTGGTGTGTGACGTCAAGTCCTCATGACATTCTTCGAGTCTGCTGCGTCTGCCGGCTGATCCACGATGACCGGACAGCCACCCTTGAACGGTGGGTCACGAAGGAGGCCTATTGTGCTACCACCGGTATCAATCCCTCCGATTGCCTGCTGACCCACACCTATTGCCCGGAATGCCATAGACAGTTTCTCGCCACCATCAAAGCGGCCTGAGCGGAGCCCTCTCCTGGTCAGTCGGTTGTCCTGTCCCGAACACACCAGACAAAACCGGCCATGTATCGCTCCAGCGCCATGGCACTGCCGCTGCTGAAGTTTACCGTCCAGGCGTAGGGCGCATCCGGCCGAGACTTCGTGGCCGACCAATAGAGGGCGGACTCGACGCGAGAAAAGGGATGACCGGCCGGAAGCTTGACATCGATCATCGTCGGGTCTATCAGCGTGCGAAGTTCATCAAGTGTCGGGATGCGCCACCCTGTATGACCGCCCACGGAGCTGGCCGAGCACCGCTGATGGGCGGTTTCCCAATCGTATACTCCGCTCTGAGGCGTCAATTCCCAGATCAACCCGGTGGCCGTATCCCGTACCGCCTGTCCCTTGAATTCGGTCAGTATCGTGAACCGCGACTCGCCTCGGCTGACCATCTGGACGCCGGTATCGGCATCAGCGACAACGGCACCACCGGAGACGAACACGAGCAATGCGATGAATCCAATCCCCTGCCACGCGCATCTTGTGAGAATTCCGGCTGTCTGCATGGAAATCCTCCTCGTCAGTGTAGGAGTTGTAGGGGGCGTGTCGCGGGCGAGCTTACCGCAATGCTAGGGATTTGGATAGTCAGCACGAACCCATAGGCAGAGAACCGTGGGGTCATCGCCGGGCACGGAACACCTCTTGAAGGAGGACGAGCTAGGGCTTCTTCGCCGGTGCGGTAGGAATCTTTTGTTGGATGCGAGCCAGGTAGGTCGACATGAAATGCTCGGGCACGTCCTGGATGCTGAGATTCTTCAGCTTGTCCCAGAAGGACAGGACCGACTGGGTTTCGGCTTGATGCTCGGGGTAGTAGCGGTAATTGGGTCCATCCAACAGCACGACTTCGGGACCGATGTGCCGATAGGGACCTTCGTCGAGCACGGCGAACAACTCGAAGGGCGGCAGGAGAGGGATAGGATCCTTGTCGTTGACAAAACGAAGCAGCGGCAGCGCGCGATACTTCAGCGCTCCCTCGCGATTCGTGACTTTCGGCTGTCCGAACGTCATCGCCTGACCCAGCGTGGCACGGTCCTCCTTGAGCAGCATGAGCACGATCACGGCCGCGGCTCCGCCATAACTATGCCCCGTGACGCGAGTCTCGTATCCCGGCCGCAGCAGGGGCTTGGCGAATTGGTACACCTGGATGGCTGCATCGGCGAATCCTTTGTGAAGCGGAATCTGAAGGCGCGAGTCCGCCACCTTGTTGTAGTCGACGTCGGACCGGATATTGATCAAGTTGGACGTCCCGCGGACCACGATCCATTGGACCCGTCTGGCATCGTCGATCTCGACGTACGACTTGATGCCCGACGAGAGCGGCGGGCTGATGCTCACCTGGACTGCCGTACCGCTCTGCTGTCGAATGGTCGCATCCTGCTCATAGGAGAGCGCGGCTCGAGTCGCATATTCCAGGGCCGGCGGGAAGTCGATGGATGGCGACGTGGCGGAAACGCTCGGCTTCTTGCCGCCGCAGGAAATGAGCCCGCTCATCACGAACCCAAGGAGCATCACGTTCCACAAGCACGACGTCTTGCGCATCAATCGTTCCTTTCACGCTATTCGGCATCGCGCCGGACTAGGCCGCCACCTGCTGCCAATCGGTCCGAAGCGGCGGGCGTCCGAACTTTCGTCTAAGCCAATTGGCGCTCTCAGTCACCTTGGGCCTGGAAAAGATCCAGCGCAGCAACCGCATTTTCCCGGGAACGTCCGCAAGGACGATACCCAAGAGAATCGATAAAATACCTTGTCCTGGGAGCACGAGCATGGCGACACCCAGCACAACGAGTAAGACGGCGATGAGATTTTTCCCGATGCGGAGCGGCAGACGAATCGCCGCCGGCTGCCGATCCAACCAACCGGGCCCATCGGGTCGAGCAAAAAAGTTTTCCGGCAGGTTGATGATGATCCATGGAACGGTCAGCGCGCCGATCAACAGCGCGAGCCCCGAACCGATAGACAGCCACATGAGGGTCGTATGCGAGATCCACTGTTCCATGCTACCGGGTGATTTCCGAAAAGCAACCCGTAATGATACGCAACATAGCGCCGCCCGACGCCCGATCGGTACTGCGTCAAACCCTTGCGCCTCCGATCCGAGCCTGATAGGGATGCAGGGAGCGAGTCAACCATCGCGCAATGGGCCCGTTATTCGTTGTGGCCTCCGGGGCACAAGCATGAGAGCACGCCGCGGATCGGCTGCTCCCACATTTTCGAGAGGTCGTACGTGCCGCTTTTGTTCGATCTGACGTCTTTCGCCCTCTTTCTGTCTGCCACGATGTTGTATGCCGGAATCGGCGCGGCGCTGTGCTGGATGGCGGCCGCCTTCTGGCGCTCGCAGGAAACGAGGCGCCTGAGCGTCTGGGCGATCGCCATGTGCGTTCTCCTCGGAATGTTTCTCGCGTGGCGAAACATTCCGCACCCCGGGGAGGAAGAAGCATCCCTCGGTGACATGCAGCCGCGTGATCAGACCGTCGCCGAACTGAGAGAAGCCAACCGAGAGAAAGACCGCACCATCCAAATGCTCCGACGGGAGATCGACGTGCTTTCCGATGAATTGAGCAGCGACACCTCAAGGGACTTATCGATCATCGCGTCGCTCAAAAAGCAATTGGATGATGACCGACGGACCATCGACCGCCTGACGCAGCGGCTCAACGAAAAGACCGATCGCTGATCGTTCGACGCTCCGCCGCGGCATGGCGCTCGAAGTCGTTGCCCGCATAGACTTGCAGATGGATCCTACATAACCGGGACTCGTTCCCCGACTCCTTATCGGCACAACTACAGAGCGGCGCTCCGTATCAGTACCGAGCCGATATGCCGACCGCACGTCCGGTCTTGCGCTCAGCGGTCGTCCACTCTAAGATCCACGCGACGCATGTCCCCATCGCATTCATCCCGAGGAGCTATGCAGGCACGAATCCTACTGGGTCTTGCGCTGGCCTTATTCGGCGGCACCGTGCAGGCGGGTGACGGAGCAGCCCAGCCCGAGCAATACATCTGCGTGGCGAACAGGTTGTCGGGGTTCGAATACAAAGACGAGACGAAACTCTGGGGACCCATGCACTCCCGGTCGGACCGCAAGTATGCGATCACCGCCGTCACCGACCGAGACGTGCGGTACACAGTCACCGATGTCGACCAGAATACCGCGCTCGGATTCTGCAAGGCAGGGTTCGACGAGGCAGGGCGTTTGTATTGTGATCTGATCGGCGGGGAACTCAAGCTCAACAAGCACAACGGCCGCTTTCTGCTCTCGCACCTCGTCGGATACTACGACGTGGGCTCGTCACCGGACATCACGGACGAGACCAGCGACATGCCGCTGATCGAAATTGGAAAGTGCTCACGGTTCTGAAGGCCTCCCTGCTAGTCGCCGGCTCCGCAAAAGGTCTCTTCTTCCAACAGGACGTGCCCGGCTCCCTGCGAAGGGAATTCCGCGATGTCGGAGCGTCCGGTCTTCCAATATGCATACAGATTGCCTCCACGGCAGGCAAACGGTGAGGAACGTCATCGATCAGAACGGTGTGCGGCGGCGCGGTCATCCCCACGACTATGAGCTTGTTTGCCGGTTGCAGAAATGTCGGGTCGATCCGACCGGCGAACATGATCAGGAACTCCCCCGTAAAGGCGTAAACGTTCTTCGGGCCGTAGGCAGGATATTGGACAATCGGCAAATGCGAGACGACGAGCATGTTGACGCCGCTGTCCGGCAGGGGTTGGACGATACAGCCGCCCAACTCCACCTTTCGCTTCGGCATCAACTCGGCCATCGTTCGCCAACGGGAGAAGTCGAATGATCTATCGACTCCGGCCATGAGATGCGCCGGGAATAGGTCGAAAGAGCAGGCAGCCGACTGAAGGCAGGAGACGGACAATACGACGAGGCATGCCCGCAGCGTCCGCCGCCTCGTTCCGGCTGCCGACTCGGAAGGTCCGGAGAAGGACCGGTCACGATATGCGCGTGCCGTCTCCACGTAATGTTTTTACACCTCGCCCGTAAAAGCTCAAGATCACTTTCTCCTCCGGATGATGCACACTAGGATTACTCGCCATCAACGGAGAGGTGCGAGAGCGGCTGGAATCGAGCAGTAATGAAGGCTGCTGTCCGGGGCACCGGACCGTAGGTTCGAATCCTACCCTCTCCGCCAATGCACGGACTTCACGACCTTGGTGAAGACGTACATGATTCCGCGGCACGGGGCACAGCGCCTCTTTTTCTACCGGGGTCTGGAACCCACATATGAGGGGCAGGAATCCGACAAGATGCGCACGGCGATGGAGCGGCTAAGCAGCCGAGTCCCGAACCTGAGGCTCAGCCTCGAGCCTGAGAATCAAGAGATCGAGTTCCCATTCCGCAGCGGTGAAATCGGCGCGCCGTAGTGAGCGGTTCAGCCGCACAAAGGCCTTCACGATGGACCCGGACTCCCCTCCCCGTCGCACCCATGCTCGAGACAATTGTCTTGCACGAAGAATTTTCCTCCGGATCCCGGTGATGGACGGCGGCGTCATTCGCGCATGCTAGACGAGCCAGACACGCCGCATACCTGGGAAAAGCCCTGGCAGAACGCCCGTGTTCGCCTTCCGGGCCGGCTCTGCCCACATCCAGCCATGAAGGAAGCGCCCGGCTGTGTCCACTTCCTCGCTCGATGCTCCGAGCTGTTCCCGATGCTGGAAAGTACCGGACGTACCAAACTCCATGCCCATGACCATGCCGCTCGGCGGCCGCCATGGTTGCCAACCGCGCCTGCGCTCGGGGGAAGGAGAGTGTCTCCCGCCTGCGCTTCGTGAGACACTGAAATTCGAGGGGAGGTGAATCCGATGAATCAGAGAACCGGTGAGATGGTCTTGTCCGCGGCAGAGGAAGCGGTAAGCGACAATCTCGATCGGCTTGAAGCGGGCGTCGATCGGGCGGTAGATCGGGCGAAGGACACGGTGCACCAACTGCGGGCCATGACGGAAGAAATGACCGAGCGCACGCTGACCCGTGTGAGAGAGACATGGGAGCGTCAATTACTGAAGATCGAAGGGGCCCTCGCCTCCCATCCCTGGATGGTGTTCGGTGCGCTTGTGCTCTTGGCCTATGTCTTTTCTCAGGAACAAGCAACCAGGCGGGGCCGGCACGAGCTTCAGTGAGATGCCTCAATAAGCTCAATAAGATGGGTGTGGCGAATGGGTGTGGCGTGCGACGCTATTGCGCTTGGCGAAACGACCGCTGGAGCCGGGCAATCGCCGTTGTGAGCGCGTGATCGAGCGCGGAACGCATCAGCGGCTGCAACTCGTAGTCGCTCGCATACTCAGTCCAACCGCCCTTCGGGGCGACGGCCTCCGCTGTGACGACGTCGTGGTACAGTACTTCCCCGCTTTCCACGGAGATAATCTTGCTGGATACGACGAATGGCGGCATCGTCGCATGGAACCGCGCCAGCATCCGATCTCGCCAGTTCGGCATCTCGATCCGAAAGACAACCAGGCTGTCGGCACCGAGCCAGCGGCCGACATGCACCGCACTGCCATCATCAACGGGTCCCGAAGCCTGGAGCCGCTGCTCGTCTCGGAGGAGTCCCATGTTCCGCCGTTCCACGATCGTAATACCCGCTCGCTGCTTCTTCAGCTGAAACGCGGCTTGCTCCAGCCGGCTGTATCCATAGGCCACTTCTCGCTCCGCCGTCCGAGGATACCAGACAGCCAGACGGCGAATGTCCGGTGAAACAGTCCCGAGATCGAGATGCCGTTCCCCCGAGAGGGGGCGCGTGATCGTCGGCGCTGAGCCGCAGGCCGTCTGGGTCAGGAAAATGCTCAGCATGCAGGCAAGAACGGTGAATCGACCGGTGGGCATTCCGACGACCATGGCTGCTCAGCCTAAGGCCGGCCCTGGTCATCTGACTATCCTACGGAGAGGGGGCCTACGGAGAGGGGGGCCTAGGGGGGTCCCTAGTTCTGGGACGGCGGCGGCAATGCAAGTCTACGTATTCAGAGACCAAGACCAAGGAGGTCGCCATGGACATACGGCGTGCTGTCAGCCAATTCATCGCGCAAGGAACCGGCTTATTTCACCAGCTCCGCTCGGACGGGAAAGGGCTCTCGGATGTCGATCTGGTCACTCTTCGCGAGCAACTCTATATTCTCGACACGGCTGCCGACCGCCTGCAAACGCTGAAGGAACCGACAACAGACCGCTCGGAGTGGCCGTCCGACGGCAGAAGGATCGCCGGCAACCGGCATGGTTCAAAGCATCAGCACTGACTGCATGGTCGTGAGGCAACCGCGTGATCGACCGGCTGGTGACACCATTGGCGCCGTCACCCGCGCTGCCGGCATCATACTCCCTTATCTTGTTCCTGCCCTCGCCACACCGCTCCATCGCAACGCACGCAGGATCACCCGGAGGTGTACCATGCCGCTCCGTCGCATGGAGATACGGGAATTCATCAAGGCCTGCGAGAAGATCCATGCGCTGATCGCACAGGGAACCGTGCTGACGCATGATGAAACGGCGTTGGTCTTACATTGCGTGGACGACTTAGTCAGCACGCTACGACCGGATCACACTGCCCTCTGATGATGGGGCCGGATCGAGTCAGTTGGCCCGGCACAGTCGGGAGTCGTGGACCTCTTCGCGCACGCGTAGTCGCCGAAACTCTTTTGCCGCATTCGCCCACGATGGCGCATCTCTTGTTCTGCCAGGGTGGCAAAAGGCGACAGGCGGAGATGGGACGCTGTGGCAAAGGACGTCAGAGCCGGGGGCCAGCGCAGAAATCAGTCGCGATATTGCCGACGATTCTGCGATCAGGGAGGAAACGCGGTGGGCACCCATCGTGCAAAAGCCGGTCGGCATGAAAGTCACCCATGCAGTCGAGCGGTTCTGCCAATTTTGTAATCAACAGCACGTCAGCACCATGTGGTTCTGTCGTGAGCCCCATGAGCACGGCCGAGAATGGGTGTGTGTGGTGGGATATTTTGGACTGCCGGTCCCAGAGCGCGGCGCGTGGCGGGAAATTGAGGCTCCACGAATCGAAGACGCCGCCAACACCGCTTAAGCGGTGAGTACCCGAACCACCGGCCTTAGCGCGGGGTGAGAATGGATGGTTCATGCATGCAGGCGGTCTGAGGCGCGACATCCTTCCCAAACAACAACGGCTCTTTTCCATGACCGCGAGCGCTCGGAGGCCTTCGCAGATTCGACCGACTCCGGGAAGACCAGGGAGCCTTCGCGCAGGCGGGAGCGTCTCAGTTATTGCACAGGGTTTCTAACGGCGGTTCCCAGACCACGTCTCCGTTCGTAACGCCGAGCTGCCGCTGAAGAAAGCGTCGGGCCCGCGCTTGCGCGAACCGGAGCGCATCCGACTTGTCGACGAACACCTCGCCGTCCGGGACAAAGGCATACCGCTCCCCGTCTCTCTGAACCACAATCTCCGTCACCCTCCACAAGCCGAAAATATCGTCGTCGAGTTTACTGTTGACCTTGATCACAACTCCCTCCACTTTCCTTCAGCCCGACGCATGGCTTGCCGCCATGGCCTTAGCTCTCGATGGAGAAAGGTAAGCAGTCCGAATTAAGACGACATTAGATCGGCGTTATAAGATGTTCACCGCCTTCATCTGTCTCGCGGGTCGCTACGGGATGATAGGACTAACGGCCGGACAGAAAGGCGGGTACCGCCACCGTGAACGCGAATCCGATTCGGGATCTCTCAGAAGACGTCACGTCGATGACAGTCATCCGGGACAGGCGAGAACATGGCAGGCGAAGACAGGGTGGAAATGCAAGTCATCCAAGTGATACGGAGACGCCTCACGCGCTGAAGCTGCGATATCATTCGTCAGCTTGGACCCAATCTGTCCCGAGACAGCGGACAATTTGTCTCGCGCTCGGAAACGTCTTACCGGAATATCGCGGGCTTACGTTGGCGCTGCCATTGCACCTTAAGCAGACGTCAGTAGACCGGGTGGGTAGACAAGGAGGCCGTCTATGCTTCGGTGGTCCGTCATCTTTCTCGTCATTGCCATCGTCGCCGCGGCATTCGGATTCGGCGGCATCGCGGCTGGCGCGGCCCAAATTGCCAAAGTGCTGTTCTATCTCTTCCTCGCCGTGTTCGTGATCACGCTTGTCCTCGGAGTGGCGGCAGGAGAGAAACTGTTCCGTTCCTAGAGAACCCGGGAGTCCAGCGTGGCGCCGCCGGGCTCACCCGCGCTCCACGCATGAGCGTGACGCGATCATCAATGAAGGAGGCTAGCATGCGGAAATCACTGCTGACTGTGGCGGGACTGACCGGTCTTCTCTCGCTTTCGATTGGCGGATGCACCATTAAGGCGACGACCGATGAAACCCTCGACACGACGAGCAACATCACCGTCTCGACGTCCGGCCGAACTTGGTGGAACGAGAACGGGCTGCTCAAGCAAGAGCACCAAGCCCTCGCGTTCGTGAGTTATGCCGAGGCCAACCTGGAACAAGACGTCGCGCAGGGTCGGGGAGAATACCTCGCCTCCCTCGGATCTGTTCTCGGCATCGATCCTCAAGAGGCAGCGGGCTTCAGCGCCAGAGCCCAACAAGAGTTTTTGGTCCTGACTAATACTGATCAGCCGACGAGACTGCGGGCCCTACGGGCCTTGGGACGCTAGCGCAACGCTGCAGGAGGAGCGCCGCTTCAGTAGTATCGCGAGATCGAATGGCACCACAAGCGAAGCGCGCCCATCGTGATCGCGCAGTCTTGTTGCTTGCCGGTTGAAGACGCGGTGTTGGCGTCCCGAATCGTCTCGTTCGACAAGCGGTTCTCATCGACGTGAGACGTCAGCGAATCGGATCCGGGTCGATGAGCGCCGCACGCAGCCACGCTGAGCGCCACTGCGATTGCGGCCGCGCAACGAATGATGCTCACCGCGTCACCGATGTCGCGGCCGTCGAAGCGAGCCCCTTCGAGTTGTTCTCCTCCGCGAGACGGCCGGCCTCCGCGATCTCGCTTGGGGTCAGGCGTTTCGACAGCGCCTCTTGAAATGCTTCCGCCAGCGCAGATCCATTCGAAGCGGCCAAGGTGAACCACAGGTACGCCCGGACCCTGTCTTGAGCCACCCCATGCCCATCCTCGTACATAATCCCGAGCTTCGTTTGCGCCGTGGGATTGCCGTGCGCCGCAGCTGCTTGAAACCATCTCAGTGCCTCTAGCTCGTCCCGCGGGATCCGGTCACCCAAGAGGTAGAGGCTCGCCACATTCGTTTGCGCGTCGGTGTCGCCGGCCTCCGCCGCTTGGCGAAACCAATACAACGCTTCTTGGTCATCCTGAGGCACCCCACGGCCCAGGAGGTACAGCCAGGCTAAGTGATGTTGCGAGACCGGATCTCCGCGTTTGGCCAGATCATCCCATTCCTTCGCCGCCTTGGCATACTCGCCGCGATCGTAAGCGACCATTCCCTCTTCAAATCCCGCAATCCCTTCCGCCGACTGCTGAGCCAGCAGCAGAGCGGCAGCGGCGAGACAGCGAAAACCGGTCATGTCAGAAGGTGTCGCCACTTGAGACATCGTTCGCCGGGCACGCCAATCGCCAGTTCGAACTTTCGAACATTCGCACTTCGTCTCTCCTCTGGGTCCGACGCTCGAGAATGCGGTTAGGCCATACTCGGTAACGACGAATTCCCCCTAGCAATAGCAGGGCCGGACAGAAGCGAGCGATATTCAGATGTTGAAACGGCCAGGCGTCACTTGATCGGACAGACTGTCAACGCAGCGGGACAATGTGGATGGACTCTCCGACAGAGTCTGCTCCAAAGCAGTCAAAACACAGCAGACACGATGGCGGTGTCACCCCCCGCGGCGCGTCATGGGTCATGTCTTAGGGAGCCCCCTAGTATGGTGGCTTCAGACATCCTGTTAAAGGCTAAGAAACAGGGGCAGGTGCTTTATGGACGCCCAGTCCGTCCTCATTGCGGACCTCGACATGGCCGTATGGCACGAACTGCCCCGGACATTGGCGGGCCGTCTGCCGGTTGATCGTTTCGACTATTGTTCCTCGCGCGAAGACGCCTTGGATCGCATCGAGGATCCGGCCTATACATTCGTCATATCGGGCGCCCTCTTTGCGGCACGAGAAGATTTCGTTTTCTTGGACCGGCTCAATCAACTGTCCGTGCCTCTCGTCGTCGCGGCCCGGCCCTCCACGGTGGCGGCATCCCGTCGAGCGCTCGAGCGCGGGGCGCTCGATCTCATCACGCTTCCCATCGAGCCGAACGAGGCCTTCCAGACGATTCGTTTGGCCACGTGGATCTCGGACATTCTTCATCAGATCAGCGCCGCTCAGGAGAAAGTAAAGCAGTATGACCAACGTCTTTCATTCTGCCCCCCGGATCCCGAACTCGAAGCCTTATTGTTCCGATGTGATGTGGTATTGGAAACCAGCCGGGACGCCTGCAGAGAAACCGCCCTTCACATCAGACAGAGCGTCGAGCACCTCGCCAAAGCCGTCATCGCACTGCAGCGAGAAGCACGCACGCATGCCTTCGCCCAACTCAGAAGATTGGAAGCAGCCGACAGCAGGGACGCGAAGCGGATCGCCGGCCCGTGAGGTCACCACCCGAGTTTGGCGGCCCTCCTGATCCACCGCAGCTGTCTGGCCTTCCTCGCGCCGCGCTTGCCGGAGCGTTCCCAGCTGCCCTTATAGGGCCAATGTTTCGGCTTCAGCCCTGAAGCCGTCCGCTCGATGAGAAGAAACGGTCGATAGTTCCGCATGACTCGGCGAAGTCCAACTTTGATGCCATTCGCCGACTGGCGATTTTGTTGGGCTTTCGCTGCGAGGTTCGTTCGAGAATGAATCGAGAACGATTCTTGGCTGGGACAAAACGATTCATCAGCGGAGACTGCAGGTCTCCGCGCTGCAAGGCGGCTGGGGATATTGCCAGCCGTTCTGCATTGCGTCTCCCCTTATGATGAGTCCTTAAGGAGGATTGACCTTGCTTGAACGAATCTTCGGCACCTTTCCCGACGTCATTCAGATGCTCCGTGAGGACCATAAAGAGGTCCAATCATTATTTGGCTTACGAGTCGGCGCCTGCAAACCAGAAGGGTAGGTAGGCTTTTGCGCACGATCTTGAAGCAGCTCACCCTCCATTCCACGCTGGAGGAGGAGGTCGTGTATCCGGCCTTCCGTGAACGATTCCGAGACAAACAACTGGTGGACGAGGCCGTCGAGGAACACCACTTGGTTCATTGCCCAAAGCCTCCTCTACGATGGCGCTGAAAAGCGTGAAGCAATGTAGCCTCTTCCGTTTCGAGCACCCGTCAGAGCAATGGATGGGGCGGCACGGCGCCGGACACCAAAGGAATGCGAGCTGTGTGGTGGTGATTCCCCTGAACTCACTAGGGTTCGTCCTAGTCCCGCCTCGAAGTCGGCCACCTTATAACGATAACGACTCTGTCACCTCAGCCATAGGAACAACGCCGTTCCGAGCGAGCCCATGGCATCTCATGCGATTGTCCTGCCCTGCATGGCAACCAGGACAGCCTGTGCAGCGACACAGTGCCGCAAACAATCGCTGACCGGACACATCAATCAGCCGTGATGGCGTGACCAGGCAGGTACCCATCGCAGGCTCACCTTCATGCAAATGGAGCCGATATGACGCAACGCATGGAAGATAGAATCAGGGAGAACGAATCGGGACATGAATACTCCGTGCACGCCGTGCAGTCACACGCCGAGGTTGAGGACACATTCGTAGACTCCATGCAACACCGGGTCTGGATCGCCGTCGAGTGGGCTCACCTGGGAGGTGACTGAAGGATATGGCAAGAGCGATTGCTTCTCACGCGGGATCTTCCCAGGACGGAGGAACCGACACCTGGGTTACAATCGACGATCTTCGCGGTCGAGGATCGATGTTGGGAAAGGGGGCATCCCATGGCAACGGCTCGGATCATTCGGGTAGTCCTTGTCGAGGACCACAGCGGCATTCGAGAAGGCTTGCATAGTTTTTTGGAGTCGTATCCAGACGTGGCGGTTGTGGGTGAAGCGGCGAGCGGCCACGAAGCAATGGCGCTGGTGGAGCGGCTCCTGCCCACGGTCGTTGTCATGGACATCAACATTCCGGCGATGGACGGCATTACGGCAACGAGGCTTCTCAGAGCTCGGTATCCCAACATTCCGGTGATCGGCCTCACGATTCATGTTGAGCAGCATTATCTCCGTTTAATGCAGGAGGCCGGCGCCTTTCGCGTGCTGACGAAGGGCGAAGACGCCGTCGATGGCCTCTACCAGGCGATCCGAGCCGCCGCCGCCTCGCTCGATATTCCGGTCGGTCCGCAAGAGCCGGCTGCGCCAAGTCGCTACAATCCCGCGAAGACCTCGAGAGAGCAATCGGCGTACGGCCCTACGCTTCGCTCTGAGGGCTCCTGACTCGCGGCGTCCCCGCTTGATTCCGATCGAGCGATCTCCCGAGCAGCCCGGACGGGTCTGCTACCTGGCTCCCTGCTGTACGATCCCGGTAATTTTCCATACCATCTCTTCGGCACGTGGGTCTCCCGCCTAGGGTCTTTCCCAATCTTCGGACACTGGAAAGCAGATCAGGCTTAGAGAGGTATGGAAGCGGCCGAGTTCACAGCCAACCGGATTCTGGCCGGTCTGCCGACGACGGAAGCGCAAGTTCTCGTCCCGCAGTTCGAGCTGCTCGAACTCTACGTCGGGGATCTGGTCCAAGACACCGGCGAGCCGATTCACTTCCTCCATTTTCCCGTCGATTGCGCGATTACCGTGACGAGCATGGAGGACGACGCTCACCTCGTCGAAGTGTGCCTCACTGGCAACGAGGGGTGTACCGGTTCTTCAATCGTCGACGGTACTGATCGTTCCCCCTGCATGGCCATGGTGCAGATCACGGGGAGGGCCGCCCGGATTGCAACGCCCGTTATCACGGAACACCTCGCGTCCACGCCGTATCTCAACGCCGCCTTGCTGCAGTACAACGGGCTGCTCATGCAACTGGCCGTGGTGTCCGTCGGGTGCAGCCGGTTCCATTCCGCCATCCAACGGGTCGCTCGGTGGCTGGCGGCACATCGCTATCGAACGGGGGCTCAGCGGTTTCCGTTTTCTGATCGATTCCTTGCCGCGCAAACCGGCATGGACGGCAGGACCGCGACGGAAACCGTCAATGAGCTTGAACGGCGAGGCGTCGTGACGAGGGGGCACAATGCGATCGCGATTGCCGATACGGAGGCACTGCAACGGCATGCCTGCCAGTGCCTCGAGCGCTCCTACCGCGCGACTGAAGCCTATCTGCAGCGTCTGTCGGCCTTGAGCAAAGAATATGAGGATTCGCAGCGGAGACGGTCCTGAAGCTCAAGCCGCCTTCGGCCAACCGGCGAGCGAACATCGGACCTGGTGATACAAGTCGTCGGCAGCCCGCTCCTTGGAGGCCAAGGCAGTAGCGCCGCGGATCTTTCGGCCCCCAACCTGCATAGACCAAGGATCTACATGTCAGCGAGATGTCGAATGATCGTGTAATACAGCTCCTCGGCAGCCTGCTCTTTGGTCAGGAGCCCGACCCCGCCGGCATCGCATAATGCTTGAACCGTGTCGGGGGAGGATTGAACGGACAATCCGACCACCACCGTATTCGGGCTCGCCCGCTTGATTCGTCTGGTCGCTTCAATCCCATTCAGCTTCGGCAAAGCGAGATCCATGACCACGGCATGAGGCCGATAGTGCGTCGCCAATTGCACCGCTTCTTCACCGTCCGATGCTTCGGCGACGACGGTCAAGTCCTGGTAGGTATCCAGCAGCGTGCGCAGACCCTGCCTGACCATGGCATGGTCGTCGACCAGCAGAATCCTCCACCGTCCGGAAGTCCTGGCGAGATCTTGGACCGGAGTTGTCGCCTCCGGCTTCACCGCCTGGGGAGCGGTTCGAGGGTGGGCTGCGACGAGGCCGAGTTCCACCGTCGTGCCTCTTCCCACGCTCGAGTCGATCCTGCACCAACCGGACATCGCTTCCATCCGTTCCTGGATGCTGAAGAGCCCGAAGTGCTGTCCAAAGGGCCGCGCGGGTAAGCTCGCGAGATCAAAGCCGACGCCCTGATCCTCGACGGTGATCAACCATCGATCCGGCTCCTGCTTCCTCACCGCGAGCACCGCACGTGAGACGCCGGAATGTTTCAGCACGTTCATGAGCAGCTCGCGCACGGACTGGAACAGGAGATCGGCCTCGTGATCGGTGAAGGCCGGCTTCTCCTGCGTGCACACCTGCACCGCGACCTGCAATCCTTGTAGCTCCATTTGTTCCGCAAGCCATCGCAGGGCGGCGATCAACCCGAGATCGTGAAGCATCGGCGGGCTCAACTGCGTCATCAACGTGCGCGTGAATTGTAAACACTGCCCGAGGATGGTGTCCGTCTCGAACATCAAGGTTTGAGCCGCCACGGGATCCTGCGGCGCTCGCTGCTTCATCTGCGCCAGCTTGATCCGCGCCAAGGCGAGCAACTGCGCCAAGTAGTCGTGCAGATCCGTGGCGAGACGCCGGCGGATGTGTTGCTCCGCCTGACTCAACTGGGACGCCAGGCCGCGGAGACGGTCCTGGGACCGCAACAATTCCTGCGTCCTTACCCGCACGGAGGCCTCCAACTCGGCGTTCCAGCCGTGCAACCGTTGTTCAGCGTGCTTCTGCTCGGTAATGTCGCGAAAGACGAGCACCACGCCAAGGAGGCGACCTTGCTGATCCCAAATGGGTGCCGCACTGTCGTCGATCGGGCACTCGGTGCCGTCCGGGCGGAGCACCACCGTGTGATTCGCCAATCCGACGACGAGTCCTTCCCGGATCACGCGATCGACCGGATTCTCCACCGGTTGCCGCGTTTCTTCATTGACAATACGAAACACCTCGCCCAGCTGACGCCCCACGAGCTCATCGATCGGCCGTCCGACGAGTTTGGCGGCCACCGGATTGACAAATGTCACCACGGCCTTCGGATTGGTCGCGATGACGCCGTCGCCGATACATTGTAGCGTGACCCGCCATCGTTCCTGGCTCTCGAGGAGCGCCCGCTGCGACGCTTTCTGGGCGCTGATGTCCCGGACGATCTTCGATGCGCCAATGATGGCACCGGCGGCGTTCCGAACGGGCGACACAGTCAGCGAGACGTCGATGTGGCAGCCGTCCTTCCGCCGTCGCACCGTTTCATAATGGTCGATCCGCTCTCCTCGGACAAGGCGGGCCAGAATATCGGCCTCTTCCTGGTGCCGCTCGGGTGGAATGATGAGCAGAATCGAGCGGCCGATCACCTCCGCGGCGGTGTAGCCGAATATGCTCTCTGCGGCCTTATTCCACGTTTGAATCGCGCCGTTGAGATCTTTGCTGACAATGCCATCGTCGGAAGATTCGACGAGCGCGGCCAGATAGGCTTGCGCATCGGTTCGAAAGGATTCTGACATGACCACCCTCCAGGCAAAATCCGGTCATTGTCCCGCCGTCGCGGTTTGGGATGCAAGAGGTCGGTTGTAGAATCCGATCAGCATACCGTCTGTAAAGCGGGAGACAGAACCGATTCTCTCCATTGGTCCTCGACTCAGCTTCACGCCGGGAGACAGGAGCGCTCCGTTCAACGACCCGCCAATCGTGGCCGATCAGGACAGCCCTTCCCGTTTCAAGACAACCTGTCCACCCGGGCTGCGCCCTTTGCATTGACCAAATACTATAGGTGTGTTGTCTAAGGAGAAATTCGAGAAAGGCACGAGCCTTGCCTGAGAGTCGATCCGCCAACCTTACTCAACAGGAGGATGACCTCATGAGGCCACCCCAGGACAAAGACATCGAGTATCGCCGCGCCTTGCTGCGCCTCGCGGCGAAAGGAAATGTACGAGCCTCCCGCGAACTGGCAGAGGAATACCATGCGAGACTCTATTCACCCGCTGAGCGGGCAAAGTACATCCCGATGGGAACCGGGTATCAGTTGCCCGGCTCCGTGCAGCGGAAGATCGATGCGATGCTGTACGAGGAACCCTAGTCAGGTTTGACGCGACGTCCCGCACTGGAACGAGCGGCGGACCAATGCAACCGGCCGATGGACGAACCCGCCGGTGAGACGTTCTCACCGGGCGCACGTCGCAGGTCTTGACGAGCTCTAGTCATGTCTTCCACTGTCCGCAAGCCCGTCAGGGAATTCATCCGAGCCGCTGAAAAGCTGCTCGACACGAAGGATCTCTCAGAAGAGGAATCGGGGGCCGTGCGTGAGATGCTCGGGCGGCTGACGACGAGGTTTCCCGACGAGGGGGACGACGCCGCCGATTAAGTCCGCTGCTTCCTGTCGACCGGTCCGATCGCACTTCGCGTCCCCCACGAGACTCTAGGGGGTGGTGGACGTGGCAGCTGATTGGTCGGCCTGACTCACAGCCGCGCGCGCCCCCGCATCGGTTCCGCCCAGCCTGAGGTACTGCCGAAACGCGGCGACGGATTTCGGCTCGTCGCCCATGTGGTCTCCGTACAAGGTGCCGAGGGCGAAATACAGCTCGCGGTTGTCCGGATTGAGCGTCACGGCATGCAGGAAGGCCTCTTCCGCTTCGCGATAGTGCTCCAATTTGGCCTGGATTTGACCGAGGACGGAAAACGCTTCCGGATTGTCGGAAGCATACTTGACGGCTTGCTGTCCGGCGGCGAGCGCTTCATCCAGGTCCGGCAGAATTTCGAGCCGAATGTAACTCTTCAAGACGTAGGCGTCCCCGAAGGACGGATCCAATTCGATCGCCCGATTCAGTCGCTCCAACGCCTTTTCCCCATACTTTCCTTCCTGAAGCAGCGACACGGCCTGCTCATACTGGACAGCGGCCTCCTCCCGTCCCCTTGACGCCTGTCGCGTTTCTTGAACGGGTCGGGCCGGCTTGCGATGCTGCATGACGGTATCACCATCCCCTTCGATGCGGAGACTCGCGACATGTTGCAAGCCGCCCGATGAGGCGCCGACCTGTTCTTTGATGTAGGTTCCCAGCTCAGACGCCGTCAGCCATCCGTCCTGATTGAGATCCGCCGAGCCGGACAAGCCCGTCACGAGAGCCTCGGAAAATAAGCTCTTCGCACCTGTCCGGAGCGATTTCTCTCCTTTGTCCGCTGCGGCGATGACTTGGACCACCCGCCCTTCCGGATCCGGCGTAGCGGGCTTCTGACTGCGTACGGAGGTTTGCCAAGGACGAATCGAGCCGTCCACGATCAGCAGCGTGTGCTTTGACGGTGACCGCCGCGCCAGATCGAGCACCGTGTCGAAAGGGATGGACTTGAAGACATTATTGATCTGCGCATCCACGGGGACCAGATAACTCTGCTCGACGCCGTTACTGTCTCGGACCACGCCGGTATGCCCGACAAAAATCACCACTACGCGCCCCATGCGGGTCTTTTTCGCGAAGAGGTCGGTCAGCACCTGTTGGAGGCGGCGTGAGGTCGCGTCTTTGTTGTACAGTTCGAGAACGTCTCCGGATGCGAGATCCCTCATGACTTGGGCGAGGAGCTTCGCTTCTTCAACGGCACCGGGCAGACGCGGAGCCATGAGATACTGGTCGATCCCGACGATGAGGACTGATGAACTGTCATAGAGCCCTTCCCCTGCCGCACTATCGCCCATGACCTCGACCGGAACGCAGACCGTCACCCCGTAGAAAAGGAACGATGCAACAAGCCGGAAGCGAGCCATGATCACCGCCGTGAGGGCCGCGGCCTGGGTTCGAGCCTCGAGCGGCACGATGGCGGCATCAGTGTCTGACGGTCGATGCCTGGCGTGCGGCGGCAGCCAAGCGGGCGACCGACGCCGCCATTCCGACGAAGAGGTGAGGAGATTATGTGCGAGCCTTCCAGAAAGCCCATAGGACGAATGCCGTCAGCATCAGTAACATGGTTCCCGCCGCCCTGCCCCGCTGCGGGGAACGACTCCCTCGCCTCGTACAAGGACGAGTCACTACTAAGTAGTGGGTTTCTTTAGAAGTTCAGTCTGAAGATAGGATTGGAGAATGGTGCCTGGGCATTTCCCCTGCGAAGGTCGGGAATTGCCCTTGGAAATCGGGGGCTGCCGCTCTAGTGCATGGCTTGTTTCGGCCGAGGCTTCTCTTGGGCCTCTCTCATTCCAAGCGAAAGCTCCAGCGGACATTGAACCTCAAAGGCTTCCCGTCGCTGGGGGATGAAGAGATTGCAGCTTCCGTCGTCGAACACATTCAAGCGGCAGAGACCGGAATCACCGGAGGGATGGAGACACTTGAGGTTTTGAATCGTGATATAGCAGGTCGTCTCCGGCGGACACACGAATGCAGCCCGCGCCTTGCCGTTGGCGAAACCGACCGTCCACGTTCCATACGTCAGGACATGGTGCGCGTCGATGACCTCTCCCATCGGAGTCAAGATCGACGACACCGGAGCAGGCAGATCTCTTGCGGTGTAACGTTGCCAGGAATAAGAAGAAGCGCTGCATCCGGTCAGGATGCACGCCAGGGCCCACGGAAGCACGCGTCGCATAGCGGTCTCCGCCCGCCGCTCACAGAGCGTCGGCAGACTGATGCCCAGCCGTCACGGCACCGCTCACACGATCTGTCTCCACGCGCGCTCGATCCACACGATGCGCAACAGGGTTTGTCCGTCTTCGAACCCCATGACGTAGCGCTCCGCCAGGGACGGGCGGCTGTAGGCATACTCGTGCCTTCGATCCCTCTGGAGAATGGCATCGGTCAGCCCCTCCCCTTCGGCGCACCATCCTTCGGATTCGCTCTCGGTCTCGGCCCGGGCCGTCTGCAGCCGGCACCAGTCGATGCGGGCAATGAGCGACGCGCTCGTAAATGCCGAGAATCGGCGGGCGGTGCGATCGCAGCGCGTCGCCAGTGGGACGAGTACGTCGTCTTGGAACTCAATCGGCGGCGAGATCAAGGTGTGCATGATGAGGCCTCCATGATGCGAGCGTTCTCAGATCGTCACAAAGGGTCAATCAAGAACGGCGACATGACGAGACGCGATCAGGTGGATCCGTCTGCGAGGGACTGGCGGTGTACCGATGATGTTCTTGCGCCGGCATTGGACACCAGGGTGTTTGTTCAATTCCTTCGTTGCCCTGGCAAACTCCGCGCCAGGCATGTCGAGCATCGGCATGTGAAGAAAATGGGCGTTTTTGTCGACGCGCCTTCTGAAACGCGCGCTCGACACGTCCATTCGTGGTGTTTTCGCCTCGGTGCGATGTATGAAGTCTCTGCTAGCGAAACCCCTAGCCGGTCCAGCGAGGATCGATTTCGAGCTACCGGAGGAACACCAGAGGAGGCTTAGAGGGCTTCCCCCGCGTCTCCCGATAGGACTGGGGGCAGCCCGGCCCGCACCCACACCAACACGCTGACGAGGACATGATCGCGACCACGAAGAGGCCAGACAGAGCAAAAAGGATGATGAGACCCGCCATGACCCTCCAATCGCTGCGCACCTCCGGCCGGACCCGAACGACTTGCGGCCTACGGAACGCCGGCGCGTACCCAAAGCAGCCATCCCGTCGCGACAATCAGCGCCACCCGCTGCAGAGCCACAGCGCAAAGAGCATCACGGTGGACATCCTCCGAAAGTAAAGAATCCACGACACCGCGCCAAGCTGGGAATAGCTACAGAAGGAGGAAACCGGCGCACCACCTATTCGCAGCCTTGTGGGTTGTCCTTGAGTTGCTTGAGGTAGTCG
>DASTSI010000135.1:0-2533 GCA_035760745.1 Nitrospira sp.
AGCACGGCGCGGCTCTCATGCCACTTTAGAGATTCGCGAATACGCCAGGGGTGGCTGATCGAGCAGTAGGTTCCGACGTCAAGATGGCGCTGGTAGGCCGTATGATAGGCGCCGGCGAGTAAGAAGAAATCGCCGCGCCAGCCGTCTCGCACGTGGACGAGCGTGACGTCTTCCGTCGCCCACGCATCGAGGCCGTCGAAATCTTCGGGGGCGTCGACCGTCCATTCCTCGACGTAGCAGATGACGTCCTGAGCGGGGACCGCGGGCTTGAGTCCCAGGGAAGCCAGTCGTTCGCCGACCGTCAGGACGTCGCTGAACGACAAGGGCCGGGTCGTTTCCCATCGTCGTTCCCGCACCGGCCTCTCCTCATCGCGCCGGGCTACTTGGTCGGACGCACGGCGCGCTGGACGATCGTCGTATCCTCGACATACCGGTCGATCGTGTCCTTGATCGTCTCTTTCAGCAGGTTCTGTATATCGTCCTCGTTGAACCAGAATACCGTGTCGGTCCTGGCTCCTTCAATGCTGCGGTTCGTCACGCTGCGATCGCTGTTGTTCCGCGCCGAGATGGTCACCTTGCTGCTCGTGCTGAGGGCCGTGGAGAAGATGCGGCTCTTTGCATTGGCCGAGAGATCCAGAATTTGCCCGGTGATCACGATGTCGGCGCCTGACGCGGAACCCGCGGGTACGACTCGGACGTCCCAGGACCGATCATGCCACCCCCGCGCCCGCAACCGGTCGGCCAGCGCTTGCGCATAGACGTCTCCCGGCTTTTCACCGGCCACATTGAAGTAGGTGACTCCGCCCCACAGATGCGTGCGCATACCGACGCGGTTTTTTTCCACGCGTCGATCTTCGAACGGCTCGATGACGACCTTGACCGCCTCGGGTTCCGCCATCTGCGCCGGCGCCTGCTTTGGAATGACGTCGAGCAAGACAGTTTGTCCGCTGCCTCCACATCCGGCGATGGACAGCATCCCGACGATGACCATGCCCCCTATCCACGCATGTATGCCCACCTTGTCCATTGGACCTCCTTGCAATAACAGCGGCCGATGTTGAGGAAATGTGGCGAAAAATAACGGGCGCTAGTCTACCGAAATCCTTCGGCCTTCACAATTAAGGAAATTCAAGCGGAGACGATGGGCTTCATCGCCCGGAAGCCGTCGCGCGCCAGGCCCGCCAAGTCCCCGTCCCTGACCCTGCCGTCTTCGAGCGGGATATAGCGCCCGATCTTGATGAACCGCCGCTCGGCCAGTACGGCCGCCACCGTCGCCTTCCGGTCGTGGCTGATGGGCAACGTATACCCCTCTCCCCGCTTCCACTCCCACAGCGTGGGGGCGATGCAGAGTTCCAAGCCTTGTCCGGCGACGGTATGGTACCGGTCCACGAGGTTTTTCTTGTAGTGCTTCACCAAGCCGCCGTCGAGAATCCAGGCGAACACCACATGGTGCCCCCACCAGAACAGGGTGCGAAAGGTGCATTTGTCGTCGACCTGAAAGTGCTTCGGGAAATCGAGATACTGATACGGGAACGACTCCAGATGCTCGCCCTTGACGAACTGACAACGAGACGGATCGAACCCAGGCGGTCTCAGCAGGGTCGAGCGGTCCATCTCTTCGACGAGCGCGGCATGCGTGGCATCGAGCATTCCCTTGATCTTGACCGAGATGCGGGCCTTTTTCCGGAAGAAGTCTGCATCGGCAACGAGCGCCGTTTCTTCGTCGGTGAGCGACAGTGGGTGAGACTTGCGTGAGGGAGATTGGCGCTCGGCCATCGGCAATGCACTACTTTTGATGCGTTTCGAACGACGCGACGCTCAGCACATAGTGCCGCCGGCATTCGGCGCAGCGAATGATCACCTGATCCTCGAACACGTCCATCTCGCGGAGGGTGAGCGTCGCGGCATGCCTGTCCACGCAGTCGATCAACCTCGCCCGATCGCGGCCGGGGTCGGCCGACCCGGCCGGTTCCTCCGTCCCTGGCGAAGCCGCGCCGGCTCCTAGCTTGACGGTTGCCAGCGTCAGGTGATGAACCGAACGGCATGAGGAGCAGCCGAGGATCACCGTCCGGCCCTCGACGACCCGCTTGACCGCGAGGCACAGCGGGTGCACCGACCAGCACTGTTGTAGGAAGGCGCCGCTCTTGAAAACCTGTGCCATCGCTTCTCGTGTGAGCCGCCCGCCTGCGGCTCTTAGATTTTCCACAACGCCAGCATGATGGCGACGCCGATCACGTAGGGAATCACGCAGGCGTACAGAACCAGGTTCCTGGCCGAATCCTGCGAGCCGGTCCTGGCACGGTGCTCTTTATAGACGAATTCATAGGACAATACGACGACGGTCAAGGTCAAGGCCAATACCCGGCTGGTTCGCGGCCAGGTGTATTGCCCGCTGATCACAAAGTTCGCCGTAAAAAATCCGCTGAATAAAAGAATGACGGGGGCGAGCACGTACCGGATGAGGGAGCCGAAGAGGTGATGCCAATCCGGATGGTTGAACGGTGAATCGGGCGGAGCAGATGGGGTCACGAGC
>DASTSI010000136.1:0-11820 GCA_035760745.1 Nitrospira sp.
CCTCGACGTCGCGATTGACGATCTCATGCGGCTTCCCGAAGAACGTCGCCGGGCCATTCAAACGGCCACGGCGACATCCGACCCGACGATGGTCATAAGCAGCGCGAAGCCGCTGACCCCATCCCAACGGGACTCACTGACCAAGTCGATCGAATCGTTGCTCGGCCGGCCGTTGCAGGCCGAGTGGCGTGAAGACACGCAACTGCTGGCGGGCGTTCGCATCAGCCTTGGCTCGTGGGTGCTCGCGGCAAACCTACAAGACGAATTGAAATTCTTTGCCGAGTCGTTGCGCGCCGAGATACAGCATGAGGCATGACTCCCGGGCCTGGCTCAACGACTATCGATTCGAGCTCCGTCTGGCCGAACAAGGGCGGGTGCGATCGATCGGGGACGGCATCGTCTGGATTGAAGGACTCCCATCGGCGGCGGTCGAGGAAGTCGTGCGCCTCGACGACGGGAGCCGGGCCCTCGTATTCCACCTGGGGAAAGAGCGGCTGGGCGGCATTCTGCTGATGCAAACCCCGCGACTGACGGCGGGAACCCTGGCTCGTCTTTCCGGTCAGCGGCTCAGTGTCGGGGTGGGAGATGTACTGATCGGGCGGGTGGTGGATCCGCTGGGAAATCCCCTCGACGCGCAACCGATGCCGGATTGTGCGACACGTCGCGAATTGTTCGGGTCCTCTCCGCCCATCGTCGCGCGCGATTTCGTCCATCGCCCCCTGTACACCGGAAGCAAGGTGGCCGATACGCTGATTCCCATCGCAAAAGGACAGCGCCAACTCGTGATCGGAGACAATGGGATCGGGAAACGCGCCTTTGCGGTCGACACCGTCATTAATCAGCGAGGCAAGGACGTGCGTTGTGTGTATGTGCTCATCGGCCAAAAACGGTCCAGCCTAGTCACCACGATCGAAACGTTGCGCGCTTACGGCGCGATGCAGTACACCACGGTCATCGCGGCCGAAGCGACCGCGCTGCCGGGCCTCAAATATCTGGCCCCCTTCGCCGGATGCGCGGTCGCGGAGGAATGGATGCGGCATGGGAAGGATACGCTCGTCGTCTACGACGATCTCACCACGCACGCGCAAACCTATCGGGAGTTGTCCTTGCTCCTCCGACGGCCGCCCGGGCGTGAAGCCTATCCCGGCGACATCTTTTTTCTTCATTCACGGCTGCTCGAACGGTCGACGTGTCTTGCCCCGGCACTGGGAGGCGGCAGCCTGACTGCGCTGCCCATCGTCGAAACAACACAAGGTGAAATCGCCACGTACATTCCGACGAACTTGATCTCGATCACCGACGGACAGATCTACTTCGACAGCCAACTGTTTGCCGCGGGGATCGTTCCGGCGATCGACGTCAGCAAGTCGGTCTCTCGCATCGGCGGGAAAGGACAGCATCCGAGGATCAAAGAACAGGCAGGCCGTATGAAGCTCGATTACCTGCAATTTCTCGAATTGGAAGTCTTCACTCGTTTCGGAACCCGTCTTGAATCGTCGATGGAGGCGAAGATTAGACGCGGCCGAGTGCTCCGGGAGATCTTGAAGCAGGACCGGCTCTCTCCTCAGCCGATTGAGTTCGAAATGGCATGGCTCGTGGCGTACAACGGCGGGTTCTTTGACGCCGTGCCTGTCGAAGGCGTGGGCTCGACGCTGACTCGCTTGGCAGGGCAGGTGTCGACCAGTCCTCTGACGCTGGACCATCCTCCGGAACAATGGATCGAGGCCGTCAGGACTTGGATGGCCTCGGCGTCTGCCTGATGACTGCGCGACGTGTAATCGAGACGCATCTGCACGCGCTGGGAGAGATCAAGGCCATCCTTCGGGCCATGAAGAACCTCGCCCTGATGGAAACGCAAAAGCTCACGCGATTCCTCACGACGCAGCGCCGGGTCGTGGACAGCATCGAGACGGCGGCAGAAGACTTTTGGGCCTTTCACCCGGAGCTCGCGCAACACCTGAACGCTCGCACACCGCTGTGGGTCGTTATCGGATCCGAGCGGGGCTTCTGCGGCGACTTTAACGAACGCTTGGAGGCCACCGTCGAACGGCACCTCAGTCGGGACTCGTTGTCTGACGCATCGCTCGTGGTCGTGGGCCAGAAGCTGGGCGCGAGACTCGCGACCCACCGGCGCACGGTGGTCTCCGTGGCCGGCCCAACGGTCGCAGAAGAGGTCCCCTCCGTCTTGATCACGTTGATGGATTTGCTGAGAGAGCTCCAGACAGGCCGTGCCCGCGGGACAGAGTTCGCGCTTACAATCGTCCATCATCGTCCCTCTACGGAGGGAGGCACGATCCGGATACACGAACCGATGAAGCGCCCAAGTCAGGGTCGGGTTCGCTTCGGATATCCTCCGTTGCTCAACCTGGATCCCTCGGCGTTTGCGACTCATCTCCTCGATGAGCATTTGTTCACCCTGCTGCACGAAGTGTTCTACAGTTCCTTGATGGTAGAAAATCAACGCCGCTTCGAACACATGGATCAGGCGATTCGGCGTTTAGATCGAGACATGGGAGAACTGCTTCTGAAACGAAATATCTGGCGTCAGGAGGAGATCACGGAAGAAATCGAGGTGATCATGCTCAGTGCCGAGGCACTGAGGCCGCGCTGAGATCCGTCTCGCTCCGTGTTGAGTACGTCAGGCGGCGGGACGGCGGACGATATTCTGACCCGAAGGAGGCGAACGTGATCAAAGATGTACTGTACGTGGCGCTCGGCCTTGCGGCCGGAATCTGAGCGGTTATCGTGCCCGCGCTGATCCTTGTCTTCGGGCTGCCCCAACCCAGGCACAGGGCACAACGCTCGCGCTCATGGTGCCGCCCATGCCGTCCGGCCGTCTGGACCAAATACAAGAACGGGAACGTGAACCTGGAAATCGCGATGTTCGTCTGCATCGGGTTCGTGCGAGGCGGACACATCAGCGCAAAGCTTGCAGCGGCCCCCTCACGAACGTCGCGATGGAGCGAATTTTCGGGGTGACGATGCTCGCTGTCGCGGTCAAGATGCTGCTGGCAGAATAGCGGTCCAGCGGGGTGGTGACCGCGCGCTCACGGCACCGACAATTTGAGCCCGAGGATCCCGGCGACGATCAAGGACAAAGAGACCAATCGAAAGGCGTCCCTCGATTCGCCGAAGAGCAGCATGCCGACCACGGCGGTGCCGGCCGCGCCGATTCCCGTCCATACGGCATATCCCGTCCCCATGGGAATGCTCTTCAGCGCCTGCGCGAGCAGGAGGAAACTCGCGATCATGGCGAGCACCGTCCAGAGACTCGGCCACCAACGGGTGAATCCGTCCGTAAATTTGAGACTGCTCGCCCACACTACTTCAAACATGCCGGCAGCCAACAGGTACCACCAGGCCATCATGCCTCCTCCTGCTACTTCCGCAAGCTGACCACCGCCCCGCCCATGAGATCCCGCTTCTTGAGATCATGACGCACGCTCTACGGACGCCGGTTGCGGCAGTCTACACAACTCTGTTCGATCGTGAATCAGCCGCGACATCCTTGTACTCTTTCCCCTCGCCGAACGTCAGCACCTTGAGCTTCGGGCGGTGAGCCGCTCCAGCGCCTTCACCTCGGCCTCGGTCTTCGGAAAATTTCGGTTGTAGAGCGGGCTGAGCGAGATCAGGCCCACCTGGGCCCCCTTGACCGGCGTCTTCATCTCTTGCCTTGCGGCCCTCACGAATTGAACGGGGAGCGTGATCGCCTGCTCGTCGGCGATCCACGCTTCTTTGGTTTCGACGCGCACCGATTTCACCCGCTCCGTGACGTGTTCCACATAGACCGAACGGCCTGCACCGCTGCAAGCAAGTATCGGACGACAGGGTCCCTGGAGACCTGCGGAAAACCGTGCGGGACAGCGCGAACAACAGGAAAGCTCCAACGAGCGCTATCCCATGCGCTATGGGAGAGAACCAGCCGGCAGCTTCTTCATTTGGTGCCCCTCCTTTGCATCCGTCTTGAACAGCCTCTGGCCGCCCTTCTAGGCGTTCGTTCATGAAGCCCACGGGCTGGGACAAGAGGCGGACATGGCGGCCCCAACCTCATCTTCCGCACAGAGCGGTCTGTGCGACATCGCGCGATTTTCAACAGATGCCCCGTCTAGACTCGCGGGTTTCCACGGGCATGCCACCGGCATATGGCTTGCTCATTGCTCCTGACAGGTGTCTCCCGCATGGAAGGAGCTTTCGTGCGCACGCTGCTGAACAGATTCGGGGACCGCGAGTTATTCTGGGTCTTGCTCGCCTTGGTTGCGCTGGCGGTCTTTGGCCTGGGAGGACTGGCTTGAGCGGCCACCATGGCCGCCGGTCCGAGCGACTAGAGCTGGCCACGATTGTGGCATGAACGGATACGGTTCCCGAAGTTGAGCGAAAATTCGGGCCTACCGCTTGCCTCATAGCCGCTTCGACCGCGGATGCCACTATCCTCCCTCTAGAGCGCCGTGGGTCGGAAGGGCTCGGTTCCGATCTGAATCAATCGGCCACGCGCACGAGAACCTTTCCCATGGGCCCCTCAGCCAAACGGGCAAATCCCGCCTTCACGTCCTCGAACGGCACGACGCGATCGACCTGCGGCCGCTGCCTCAGCGAATTGAGGCGGCTGACGATCTGACTCCAGGCTTGCTGGGCGTCAGCGGCGCTATAGTCGCTGACCGCCACTCCGCCCAGGCGAAGACGGCGAAACAACAGCGTCGCCGTATTGAATTCCGGAACCGGCCCTCCGCTCCTCCCGACAATGCTGATCCGGCCTCCGTAGGCCATCATCGCGACGACAAGCGGAAACAGCTTGCCGCCCACGTTGTCGATCACCAGATCGATTTTCTTCGGCTTCAACGCGGAAGTGACCGCTGTCACGAGTTCGGGATCATCGGGATCAAAGACGAGGTCGGCGCCGAGTTCCTTCAACCTGGCTCTCTTCTCTTCATGCCGAGACAAGGCGGCCACGGTGAGCTTCATCGATTTGCCGAGCAGCAGGGACGCCGTGCCCACTCCGCCGGACGCGCCGGTCACGAGAAGGACGGACCCGGCGCGCGGAGGAGCCGGTGGATCGGCCCACTGCGTCAACGCCTGCCACGCGGTCAGGAAGACCAAGGGCGCGCCGGCCATTTCTTCGAGTGACCAGCCCTGAGGGACGGGGCTCACGCTTTCCTCTGGCACGACGACCTTCTCGGCCAGCGTGCCCCAAAACGCCACGCCGACGTCGCAGCGCAAGATGCCTACCGTCTGACCCGGCCGGACACGACTGACCTGACGTCCAACCGCGACCACCTCGCCGACGCCGTCCCGACCCAGGATGTGCGGCAGCGGCGGCCTCGCGGGGTAGAGTCCCTGCGCGAGAAAGGCGTCCGCCGGGTTCAACGCCGCCAATTTCATGTTGAGAAGGACATCGGACGGCCCCGGTCGAGGGTCCGGCACCTGAGCCAGCCGAAGCTGTTCGACGCCTCGGTAGGATTCCATCAGCCATGCGCGCATAGATGCGTATCTCAGTGTTCTTTCTGATCAGAGAAGGCAAGGGGGCAGGGGACACGTCGCATTCAAACGGCGGCAGCCTCGCGGCTGTCCGCGCGCACGAACGCAGGCCGAGCCGGCCGCCGGTAGTCCTCCAAGGTCCGCGTGATGATGCCTTGGTTGAGCGATGCATAGCCGCCGGTGACCGCTCGGGCTCCGACCGTCGTACCCGGCCTGTCCTGATTCCGAATCAGCTCCCGGATCTGGCGTCGCACGCGCGTGCTCGCCTCGCGAAACACCTCGTGAGCCAGGTCCCATCCTTCTGTTCGTCCCGTTGCCCGTTCCTGTGCATCGGCATGGAGCGCGGCCGCGACGATGACGAAGAGATCCTCCCCCACCGCCTCAATCCGGTTCTGCCGTCCCTGGTCGTCTCGGAGCGACTGCCGGTGCCACAGCACTGCGTACAGCATGGCTCGCGCGAGACTGCGGCTCATGCGCTCGACGAAGCGGAGAAAGGATCCTACCTGTGTTTGCGAGAATGGAACCCGCGAGGGCAAGGGCTTCGATTGCCAACGCCTGGCGTACCACGGCAAATAGAACGCGATCAGGCGTCCGATCTCCGCCAGCCGGCGGAGCCCGGTCGTCTTATCGTCGAAATAGCGCCGGGCCCGCTCGAGATGGAGGTTCAGAGCCTCGCGCGCGACAAAGGGCCGGAGAATGTCCGTCGCCCCTTCGCCGATCCGGTACATCTCGGCGTCACGAACCAGTTGCTCGATACCGAACGCCGGTTCGCCGCGGGCGCGTTTGGAATCGGCCGTTTCATAGCCCATGCCGCCGAAGATCGTTTGGGCGTCCTTCAGAAACTCGATCGTCCGCTCCGAGCAGAAGATCTTCGCGATGGCGGCCTCGATCCTGACGTCGTAGCCCGGTTGATCGGCCATGCGCCAGACTGCGGCGGCCACGGCCTCCATCGCAAAGAGGCGCGACGCCATGCGGCCGATCCGGATCCGTTGCGTCTGACGCTCGGCCAGCGGCTTTTGGAACGTCATCCGGCCGTTGGCGCGGTCAAGCGTCGGCTGCCAAGCCTGCTTCGCCATGCCCAGGCAGATCGCCGGGATGCTCACCGCACGGCCCACATTCAAAATGGTGAGGGCGTACTTGAGCCCACGGCCGACCTCGCCGATCAGATTCGAAGCAGGGATATGGACGTTGGCCAAGGTCATATGCGCATTCTCGATGCCGCGGCATCCTTCAAATTGACAGCGTTGCTTGATTGACACACCCGCCGTCTGCATATCGAGGATGAACGCCGTGTGGACCGATTGCTCCGCTCCCTTCCCGCCGGGGGCCGGAACCCACAGAACGCGGCCGTCACCCGTCTCTCGTTTTGCCGGGACACGGGCGATCAGCGTCACATAACGGGCAATGGGTCCGTTGGTACACCACAGCTTTTCACCGTTCACGACGAAGGTCGCGGAGGCGGCATCGAGGACCGCCTCGGTCCTGATGTTGGCGGCATCGGACCCGGTGTCCGGCTCGGTGAGCGCGAAGGCCGAGACGGCCTCGCGGGCGACGATCGGCAAATAGCGCCGCTTCTGTTCCTCGGTACCGAACAGGAGCAGCGGCATCGCAATGCCGATCGACTGGGGCACCGCGACCGTCAGGGCCAGAATATTGCTCCAGCCGGCGATGAGGGTGAGCGCCCGCCCGTAATTCTGATGCGAAAACCCTAGCCCTCCATACTCGACAGGAATTTTCATGCCGAACGCGCCCAGCGAGAACAGGCCCTGGATGACGGAATCCGGGATCTTCGCGGTTCGTTCGATTTCATCCGGATCGACGCGGGTGATCAAAAACCGCTCGAGCCTCGGGCGGAACTCTTCCCAGGCGCGGCGCTGCTCGACCGGTTCCTCGGGCGCGACGAGGAGCGAGAAATCCGGCTCCCCGGCGAAAACGCCGGCCATGAAACTCTTCCCTGAGATTCTCTCCCGCGCTTCCTCGATGCGCTCCAGTCCCTTGAAGAGCTCCGTCATCGAAACCTCCTTCAGGAACTCGCCTCCCCGACCGTCGGCCGCTGCGGCAATTCCTCGAAGCGCGCCGTGAAATGCCTCAGCACCGGCGCCTCGTAGGTCATGGCGAGACCCGGTATATCGTCGCGCCGGCGGTACAGCTCGACGATCGACTCGGCGACATAGGTGATCTGCATGTTCGTATAGACGCGGCGCGGGATGGCAAGCCGCACCATTTCGAGCTCCGGATGGATGACGCGGCCGGTCTCCGGATCCTTTTTCCCGAACATCACGGTCCCCACTTCCACGCCCCGGATGCCGAACTCCCGGTACAGGGCGACCGCCAGGGCTTGCGCGGGAAAGTGGTCTTGAGGAATGTGAGGGAGAAATTCTTTCGCGTTCAGGTAGACCGCATGGCCCCCGATGGGTCTCAGAATCGGCACTCCGGCTTGATCCAGCAGGTCGCCGAGATACCGCACTTGGCCGATGCGAAACCCGAGGTACTCCTCATCGAGGACTTCACGCAAGCCGATGGCCATCGCTTCCAGATCACGGCCCGCCAGCCCCCCGTACGTGGGGAAGCCTTCCACGAGGATCAGCCGGTTCGTGATGTCCCGGGCCCACCGATCTTCGTTCAGGCTCAGAAACCCGCCGATGTTGACGAGCCCGTCTTTCTTGGCCGACATGGTGCAGCCGTCTCCGTAGCTGAACAGCTCGGAGGCGATCTCGAGGATGGTCTTGCGGCCGTATCCGGCTTCCCGTTCCTTGATCAGGAAGCAGTTTTCCGCGAATCGGCAGGCGTCGAAGAACAGCGGTATGTGATACCGGGTGAGCAGGGCCCGGGTCTGCCTGATGTTCTCCATCGAGACCGGTTGCCCGCCCCCGCTGTTGTTCGTGATCGTCAGCAGCACCAACGGAATGCGCTCCGGTCCCACGCGATTGATCGTCTCCTCCAACCGCACCAGGTCCATGTTGCCCTTGAACGGCGATTCATTATGCGGGTCGTAGGCCTCCTTCACCACGACGTCCAGCGCCTGCGCGCCCTGCTGTTCGATATTGGCCCGCGTGGTGTCGAAGTGAATATTGTTCGGGATGGACATGCCCGGCCCCGCGATCGTCGAGAACAGCAGATTCTCGGCCATGCGGCCTTGATGAGTGGGAATCACATGCTTGTAGCCGAAGATGGAGCGGACCGTTTCCTCGAAATGGTAGAAATTTCTGCTCCCGGCGTAGGACTCGTCGCCGAGCATCAACCCGGCCCATTGCCGGTCGCTCATCGCCGAGGTGCCGCTGTCGGTCAACAGATCGATGTACACGCTGTCGGCCGGGATTCGAAAGAGATTGCAGCCCGCTTCCCGCAACAACCGATCGCGCTCCGCGCGCGTGGTCCGCCGGATCGGCTCCACGACTTTGATCTTGAACGGCTCGGAGGGGAATTTCATGTGAAGGACCTCTTGAATCTCACCAACTCGGTTTTGAACGCCTGGGGTCCGGAATATTCGAACACGTACCGCGTCATGTCGAACAACGGCGCGGGATCCAGATCGCGCAACAGCTCCGGCTTCCAGGTGATTTGCAATTGGTTGATCATCGTGATGGGGGTCGGCCGTCCGACCACACCCAACTCGACCTGACCGTAGGATTGGGAGAAGATGAGGATTTCCCGGTCGAACATCGCGGCATTCAAATCCCTCGCCGCGCCTTGCCGCTTGTAGTCGTCCTCGAACCGACGAAAGGCCGGCGAGCGGTCCAATTCCTCGCGGAACGCGTAGAAGATGCTGATGCCGGCGCGCTGCTGATCGTCCATGACTTGCGCGGCATCCGCGACGACGGCGTCCTGCTGCATCTGCTCCCGCGTCAAGACCAGGAGCCGGCGGATGGTCACCCCTCGCTTCGCCGCCGCCTGGTTCGCCAACAGATAGTTGGGATACAGCGCCTCTCCCTTTTTCCAGATGTTCCACCGTTCCATGACCGCGTCGATCGTCTTTTCCGCCGTTTGCACGAGCCGCACCGCCTCGGCGTTCGCCTCCGCGCCTTCATACGTCAGCGTCTGCGTCTCGAGCTGCCGAAGCTCGCGCCCGATCGCTTCGACCTTCCGGGGAATGTAGCGGGGATGCTTCGGCACGTGAAGCATGACGTCCACGGCGGTCAGGGCGAGGGTCCAGTACTGCTTCGCCGACGTCGGCGCCTTGTCCTTCTGTGCGATGAGGAGCAGTTCGACGGGATTCTTGTCGAGAAGCTTGGCGATCTTGATGCAGAGCTCGGGTTTCGGGATCTTCAGGCCCCGACGGATCAGATTCGCGTCCGGCTGGGCGATCCCGAGTTTTTCGGCCAACGCGTAGTCGCTCGCGAGCGCGTAGCGCTCTTTGATGGCCTCGAGATAGCCGGAAATCTCTGACATGCCAGGGCTCCTTTACCTTGCTAGAAGGAGAGTCGCTTGGCGGATCCCGTCATGCCGCGTGAGGCTGCGCATGAACCAGCGGCGTGGGGGCGCGCCGCTCCAAGCCCAGCCAAAACCCTTCGAGATAATTCAGCACGGCCATTGCTCCCGCGCGAAAGTCTTGTTTGTCGCGCTCGGACATGCCGCCGTCGCCGGCGCCCTGGACGGCTTCCACCGCATGCTCCATCGCTTCCTCATGCGAGGATTCCAGCTCCCGATGAAACGTGAAGTAGGTCAGGTCCATGCCGGGATACAGCGTGTCTTTCAAACGGGTGAGCCCGGGAATCAGTTGGTCCCACATCGTGATCGCCATGTTTTCGAGCCCGAACGAGGCGCCCAGCGCCGTGGCGTGATTGCCGTCGCTGTACAGGCGCTCCATTCCCTCGATGTACGCGCGGGTGGAAGGCAGCATGGGCCTCGTCATGGCGTCATGGACGTCGATCCCCACCGATCGAAGGAACTCCCTGTAGAGCAGCTCGTGACGATGGCGGCTGTGTCCGTCGCCGAGCTCTGAATAGAGCACCTTGGTCAGCTCGTCGGCGACCTGCTCGTCCTCGGTGTTGACCAATTGCGCCACGAGAATACGCGGAAAGAACCGCGAAAAATTGTAGAACTCGATCGCAAACACCTTGAACTCTTCATCGGACAAATCACCCGAACGAAAGCGCGCGAGGTAGGAATTATTGACGGCTCCATGTCCGAGCACGAGACGCCGCATCTCTTGATGGAACGTCATGGCGGGCCTCCCGGTCATCGCGTTGTGGGCGTCGAACGATCCCGTGGCGGTTTCGCGGTCTGTAGTCGATAATATACTTTTTCTATTACCTCGGCAACTGGGAAAGCATTGAGGCGGGCCACAGATTTTCTGCCATGGCAGAACCGAGGCCATTGCTCCATGGAAAAACGGCTTGCCATCATGAGTGAATGATAGTACGATTCTATCATTCGATGTGCACGCCACATCATTTGTCAGGAAGACCAGAGGAGGCTGCCCTCATGATCCAGCCGAGAAGCATTGACCACATCACACTCTGCGTCGAGAACCTGGAAGCGGCGGAATTCCTGTTCACCAAAGTGCTCGGCTTTGACGTCATCTGGTCGGCGCGCGACATCGGCAGCGAAAAATCGTCGATGGACACCGTCGTCGTCCAATGCGGTCCCGTCAAAATCGCCCTCATGCAGGGCCGCGACAAGGCGATGAAGTCGCAGATCAACGACTTCATCGACAAGCATGGGCAAGGCGTGCAGCACGTGGCGCTGGAAGTGGACGATATCGAGGCGGTGTGCCGCGAGTGGGAAGCGCACGGCGTCAAGTTCAGCGGACCGGTGAAGGAAGGCCGCGACGGCTTCGGACCGCTCAAACAGCGTTTCACCTATCCGCTGTTTCCGGGCAGCGGGCTGTTCATCGAACTGACCCAGCGCGCGCATGGCGTGGAGCGCGCGAAAACGTTTGTCCGGAGCACCGTCGAATCGCTGTACAAGGACATCGAGCGGGATCAAACGGCCGGGACCGAACGGACCATTATCGATTACAGCTCCCGAACGTCCGAGACGCCGGCGGCCATGAAGAAAGCCTCGTAATCGGCCCAGGCTCGAGGGAGGCCGGACATGTACCTCAACAAGAAGGGCAAAGTTCCCAACCAAGCTCATGTCGGAATTCCGGATGGCCTCTGCGAGGAGGAGCACGGCCGCGACGGGTTCGCCGGACCCGTATCCCATCTCTATCGAAGCCATCCTCCCACGGGATGGGTTCGCATCGAGGGGCCGCTCAAACCCCGCGCATTCGTCTGTCACTTTCCCGTCTCCGCGGATCCGGTTCTCGCGATGCAGAGCCAAGACGCACGCCTGTACTTCTCGCATCGCGCGCATTCGATGTCCTATTTCTTGCGAGATTCCGACGGGGACGAACTCTATTTCATC
>DASTSI010000137.1:0-5545 GCA_035760745.1 Nitrospira sp.
CGAATGTCTCCTGCCGAACGGAAGTGACAAGCGTCAAGATCCCCTCTGCGAGCGAGGTTTCAGCGGAGATCGCCTACTCTGAAAATCAGTCACGGGGGGGGATTCAGCCGAGGTCACGGTAGAATTGACAGACGAAATTTGCATGGGCCATCATAGGGAAATCGCCCTATATGATTGCTAAAAACGTCACAGTTGGATCACGACTCAGTCGATTCGCGCTTGTCGGCATGCTGGCCCTTCTAGCCGGTTGCTCCTCGGACCCCTTCGAACCACGCACTTCGCGGCCAGGCACGACGCTGAAGTGCGGTCCGTTTTCAAGTTGGGCGCCCATGCAGGACGCGACCGTCCGTGAGCCGGTGTCGAGGACCGCGAGCACCAGCGCCGGCATCGAGGTATGGAATGCCGTCGGCTATTGACGCGCAGTCATCCGAGCCGTTCGTCCTAAACGGTGCGACGTTGCCCACCTCGCGCGTATCCCCTTGAACACTGCACATACTGGTTGGTCGAGCAGGCGTACCGCTTCAGGCTGGAAGCGTGGGGCACGGCAAATCGAGATCTTCACGAAAGGAGCTGCGATGGGAGACGTTCAGGTCACCTGCATGACCAAGCCGAACCCCGACGGTCCGCACGAAGAGATCACGCACATCGGCAGTATGAAGGGCACCTGGAAATGGCGGCGCGAGCAGGTGATTGCCAGCATCGAATTGGGAACCAATACCTTCTATGTGCTCGATCCACGCACCAACAAGCGCTCAGAGGTCGGCGTCGTCCGCCGTCCAGGTCAACCTCCCTACCTGCGAACCCACGTCGACGGCAACTGGAACGATGACCTGCTTGCGCTGACGCAATGTCCATAAATGCGCTGCATTCATGGGTCGGGATCGTCTTCGGTTGCCTCTTGTTCATCGTCTTCCTGACGGGGACGCTCACCGTCTTCGACAACGAAATGACGCGTTGGATGCAGCCTCCTGACGCCCTTCGGGTTTCATCGCGGGACCCCGATCCTGACACCGGCCATGCATCGATCCTCTTCGTCAAACTGCAGAGTAATCGAACCTTCTCCGGCCAAACGCTCGACCCCGAAACCGGCGGGCTCGTCACCTTCCGAGATACCCAGGGAGGCGACTTCTTTTATCACTTTCACCATGGATTGCTGTTGGGCTCCCCGGGAGCGTGGATGGTGGGTACCGCCGGGATCGCGATGCTCGTGACACTCCTCACCGGACTCGGCATTCGCCGTCGGGATGTGAAAGACGTTCTGGTCTTCCGGCCATGGTCTTTTCATCAGCGTACCTGGTTCGATATACACAACGTCACCGGGGTGCTCGTGCTTCCGTTCCACCTCATCATCACCTTCTCCGGCCTGATGATTTTTTGGTCGATCTATATGCCGACTGACCTACAATTCTTCACTGGCGGAGATCGCAGCCTCTCGCTCCTCTCCGATCTGCACTTCGCGCAGTTCGGAGGCAGCACGATGCGCTGGCTTTACTTCCTGATGGGTTTGGCAGCCACCGCCATGATCGGCACCGGCCTGATTCTGTGGACCAACAAGCGGCGGAAATATTCTGGGGAGAGTTCGGATTTCACGAGCTATCGATTCTTAGAGGCCCTCAATGCGGCAACGGTAGCGGGATTGCTCGTGGCCATCCCCGCCTACTTTTGGGCGAATCGCGTGTTGCCTTTGATGCTGCGTGATCGGTCGCTGTGGGAAATGCGATGTTTCTTTGTCCTCTGGTGTTGTGCGTTCGCGCATAGTCTCCTGCGCAGGGGCTCGCTCGTCGCCTGGAAAGAGCAATTGTATGCGGCGGCTGTTTTGCCTCCTGCCACTGCTCAACTGGCTGACAACCAACAGTCATGTGCTGGTGACTGTTCCGAAAGGGGAATGGACGGTCGCCGTTCGATCTCACCGCCTTGACTGCCGGACTGTTGCTCGGCTGGGCGGCGCGGCGCATCGGTTACGTGTGCAGCGGATGTTCCGAAGCCAGATGGTCACGATGAGTGCGCAGGACTCGGAAGCGGGGCTGAGCACCCCAAGCCGGCCTGCGAGAGCGCTTCAGCGTACGGTGGAGTCATTTCAACGTGTAGCCTAATTGTCTCATGCAGTTCTGCTCGATTCTCACCTCTTTGAACGGATCACTGCTTGATTGACCATCCGGTTCTTGCATGGCCGCTTCGCGGCAATGAGCCTGATCATTCGCGGTTTGTGTCACGGTTCGTCCGGCCTGCTCCGACCGTCCGGAAGGGGAATACGCGCATGCCGGGAAGATGCTCATCCAGAGGATGAAAAAGAGAAGAGGTCGAGCACAGGCATCACTTCCAATGACCATGGCATGCCCATTCACTCTTCGGAATCAGCGTTGGGCGAGAAGATCGTCGATGGACAGATCCGCTCTCAGTCCGTTGGCCGCCTGCCATTCCGGATTGAACAGTTTCGATTGATACTTCGCGCCGGAGTCGCACAGGATCGTGGCGATGGTCCGACCCGGACCGCGCTCGATGGCCAGACGCACCGCCCCGGCGATGTTGATGCCGGAGGAGAGGCCCAGAAGCAGTCCCTCCTCGCGCAGGAGCTGATACAGGATGGTCAGCGCATCTTGATCGGGTATGCGCCAGGCACAGTCCACCGTGAGGCCCTCCAAGTTCTTGGTCACCCGAGACTGGCCGATGCCTTCAGCGAAGGAATCACCGTCGTTCGTGTCGGTATTGCCGTTGGTGAACCAGGACCACATGGCCGCGCCATAAGGATCGGGGCAGCCAATGACGATTTGCGCATTGCGTTCCTTGAGATACCTCGCGGTTCCGCCCAGCGTTCCGCCCGTGCCGACCGCGGACACAAAGCCACTCACCTCGCCGGCGGTCTGCTTCCAAATTTCCGGGCCCGTGGTGCGGTAGTGCGCCAGGCTGTTGGCGGTATTGTCGAACTGGTTCGCCCAGAACCAGCCCTTCTCTTCCGCCAGACGCCGCGCCACATGGTTGTAATTATCAGGACTGGAATAGGGCTTCTCGGGCACGAGAATCACCACGGCACCGAGCGCCCGGAGGAGGTCGATTTTTTCCCGCGACTGTGTCTCTGGGATGACGGTGACGCACTGATACCCGCGGGCATGGCCGATGACGGTGAGGCCGATGCCGGTATTCCCGGCCGTCCCTTCAACAATGGTCCCACCGGGTTGCAGCAACCCTTTAGCTTCGGCGTCCTGAATGATGCCGAGCGCGGCGCGATCCTTCACCGATCCGCCGGGGTTCATGAATTCGGCCTTGCCGAGGATTTCGCAACCGGTCAGCTCTGAGAGTCGGCGCAGGCGGATGAGCGGGGTGTTGCCGACGTAGTGATCCACCCCATGGTATCGCGACACGTTCAACCGTGCCCTGCCGCGCCCGCAAAACGTGGAGCAGGTGATGGATCCTCACACTCTTTTGCGAGATCCCCAGTGAATGGCACGGTCCATTCATAGAGGAGGAAGTTAGAAGCATCATTGGCCGTGGGACCGAACTGCTTGATCTGAATGTGATGCCGCAGCGCTGACTGGATGTGATAGCGCATGCCAACTTTCTGATTCAGTCCGGCCAGTTCTTTCGGCACACGGTACGAGCAGGCCAGGATTGCAGGCGGCATCAGGCGATTGTCGCTGAGTGTGGGCATGGCCGGCTGCCGCGTGACCCGTGACAGCGTCGATCGGGATGGAGACATTGCAACCACTCCTAAACGATTCGTAGCGTATTCTACTCGCGAGTCGGCATTCAAGCGGTCTCGATGATGGACTGTAACGGAAGCGGGTGCGAGCTTACAGAATTCCCGGCATCGGATTCAATGAACGGGGGAGTGTGATTTTATTCAGTATGGTCGCCGGCTGTGCATTCATGAATAGTGCGCGTCGGAGAACACGAATCTTGATCACTGTCGCACCCTAGGATCAAGCAGGGATGCTTCAGAAATCTCGTTTCTTCGCGCCGAGAGTTACGAAGATTTGTGCCGGGTAATGTCGCGGAAAATCAGAATCACCCCGGGGGACGAAGCATACCCTCTCACTTCGTACCAGTGCCGGTCAGCAGGATAGGACAACTCAAAATCGACCGAGGCATCGCTGTGGATGGCTTCACAAATATTGGTCTCCGCAACGGTGCCCCTCAAATCAGGGAAGACTTCCCAAACCGATTGTCCCAGCATCTGAGCAGGGTCACGTCCTAAGCGTCGGAACATCGCTCTGGCCGAGCGGTTCATGGCAACATACCGAGCATCGAGGTCGAGCTTCACGACAGCATCGTCGATGCCTTTTACGACCATCATCACGTCCTGTTTCTTGGGGTCCATCGACATGGAAATGCAGCGCACGTTCATCTCATATGCGACTCCCGCAAGCTCCGGCTCCTATTTCTTGCGAGGCTCGCGACGAGAAGCCGTCCTTGTTGATCGAGGCTTTTCATCCATTTCTGAACGGATTTCCGAGACGAAGTTCACCAATCGAGTGCCTGCATCTGTCAGCCGCTTTTCAGCGGCATCATAGACAAGAAGGCCGGCTTTAATGAGCGCTTTTGCCACCGGCCGAGTCGCAGACGGCATGTCGTTCGGAGTGTGCTGTTTTTTCTTCGCCATTGCGTCGCGAGACTCAAAACTGAATTCGGGCGTGGAAGAGACCGCCGAGCTCCCGTTCGTTCACCCACTCGCCGGCGGCTCTATCGGTCCAGCCCATTGACCATGGCAGTGCTCAAGTCGTTGGCTGATCGGCTTAACATGTTCATCCCCGAGCGGCCAGACGTAATAGATGTTGCCGGCTGTATAAACTTTGACGATATAGGGCAGATCCGATTCTCGCACGCGGAACCAATACCAGCCGCATTGTGTCGGTGGTTCTTGGCCCCACACAATCTGACTCCGGTTCACGATGCCGTGAAGCGTGCTCATGCGAAGCGCTTTTAGCATAGACCGGACTGCTGCTCTATCCACCACAAAGGTGGGGAGTATAAATACGGTCATGTCAGAGTGATTCTGGAACAGAGACGGCCGTTTGGCGTTTTCTTTCTCAGCTCAAGGTCACGTTCTCCCGCGCACCGATGAATTCAACCCGCATCTCCGTCTAGGGTGTTGGAGGGGAAATAGGTGATCAGAAGCACGCCGCAGCGTGATGCATGAAATGCACCCCTGCGTTCGTCCTCGTTGATGAGGGATTACGGAGCAAGCGCTGAGAAAGCGCATCTTGAACAAGCGCGGCCGTAGGAAAACTTCTAAAGAGACCGTAAGAAGGCCAGCCCGGTTGCGGTGCGCGTTGTCGATGAGAGCTTCGGATAGAGGTTCGGGAACGGCCACAACCGAGGGTCGGGAGGCAGAGTCGGTGACGAAGGCGCATCCGAGCGATGGTCTGGCGCCATACCGGACGATGCCGGTGGCTTCACGATCTTTGTCATCAGCTCACGGCAATAGTACTCGATCAGGCTGGCCTCATCCTCTGTCAGGACTCGACCACTCATCTCGGCTTCGGCGACGAGATGTTCACAACAACTGGTGAACTGCTGCACTTCTCTCGAGAGCTTCATGGTCGAGGCC
>DASTSI010000138.1:0-9337 GCA_035760745.1 Nitrospira sp.
GGTGACCGATTGGTCGTCGCGCACGACGGTGGTGAAGGGGAGAAAGAGACAGTCTTTGGCTTCGATCTGCGGGACGCCGCCGTCCTCGAACGGCTTGCCCTTGTCGATGCCCTCGAGATAGACGACCACGTCGCGGAACTCGGCCGCGGGGCCGACATTGAAGGGTTGGAGGATCCGCCAGCCTTGCCCGTCCGAGATGCGGCCGCAGTAGATGGGATCCGGGAGCGTGGTGAGGTTGTAGCCCTTCGGTTTCGGGACGGCCCCCTCGAACGTCACGGTTCCGGTGATGGTGCCCCCGTCGGACACGGTCATCTCCTGGTAGGCGTAGGCGGGCAGAGTGAAGCACAGCGCCAGGAATACCAACGGAATGTGTTTGTTCATTGTCCTTCCTCCGGCCTCATTCGCCGTCGTTCATTATTGATCCGGCTGTTTTGGTCGTGCTCATCGGGAACGACTCCGACATGCTGATGCCACGTTTCCCAAAGGTGATGGGGGAGCCGCGCTGACGCGTGGCTCCCCCATACAGGTGTGTCAAGCCATGACCCGTTCCGCTTACCTCATCGCGGCCGGAATGACTTTCACATCGGGTTCGGCTTCGGCGCGCTTGGCGCCGATACCGGGGCCGCCGAGCGGCTGGATCCGCGAATCGCCGGGCGGCAAGACGCGGAAGTAGCCCCACTGTCCCGACTGCGTGTACGGCAGCCGCTGATTGGACCACACGAAATCTCCCACCTGGCGGTACGGTCCACCCGCGCCGCCGCGGACGAAGACGTCGAGCGTTTCAGATCCGGCATACTCGACCACGCTGATCATGTCGGCTCCGGGCATATAGGGCTCGATCGGCCACTCATGGCCCTCGATCCCGAACATGCCGTTCTGCTCGCTGTTGGCCCCGATCACGTGGATCCGGACCGGGTCGCCGGCATGCGCCTCGATCAGCGGCGTGACCGGATCCTCGGGCTTGTCCACCACGCAAGGCTGGAAGATCTTCCCGAGCGAGCACCCCTGCTCTTCACGGAACTTGTACGGTTCGGCGCGGTAGTTCACCGACGTCAATCCGGCCACGTTCTGGACGTAGGGCATGAAGGCGGTGCCGATGATGTTGTCCTCGTCTTGGAAGAAGAGCGCCACGTCGCGGTAATTCCGCTTGCCGGCGTTCTCCGGCAGGCTGGCATCCACGATGACGTCCGCCCTCCAGGAGTTCTTCTGGGAAAGGTCCGCGCCCGTCACCGGATCGCGGTACTGCGAGCCGCGCGGACCGATGATCACGGCTCCGTACAATCCGTTGCGCGGATTGACCACGATATTGCCGCCGTCCCACACCAATGACGTCGTCTCCTTGTTGGCCGGATGCGCGTAATAGGTGTAGGTGCGTGCTTCACCCGGGCCCACGGTCTGATCGCCGCCGTTGTTGCCGACGTTCAAACCCTGGCTGTCTTTCGGGTCGAAGGCCAGGCCCGGCGCGAAGAAGGACGCGCGGCTTGCCTTCATTTTATTCTTCAGATGTACCTTGATGCAGTCGCCCACGTTGACGCGCAGCGTCAGCGGGTGCGGAGTCGCCCCGCCGGCCACCGTGGTCGCTTCTTCTTCCAGCGCGAAGATCTTGCCTTCCGGTATCGACATTTCGATCTTCCGCTCGAAGTCCACTTCGATGGCGTCCGGCGCCTTGGGGTTCAGCTTCATCGGGCGATCCAACGCCACGACGTTGAAGTTCTTCACCGGCGCGTCAGCCGGGCACAGGGACTTCGGCGTCGGTGCGATGCCGAGCGGGTTGGTGCCGCGCGGGAGCGGCATCAAATCCGGGACGGGCTTGTCGAGCACGCGCACGATGCCCCATCCACCTTCGGCGAAGTGGGAGCTCCGGCCGTTGAAGTGAATGTAATCGCCCGGCATGCCCTGGAATCCGCCCGCCTTGGTCACGAGGTCATACCGCTCGGCGATTCCGACGTGGATGGAGTACTTCCGGTTGGCATCGGCCGCATACCGCTCCGTGAGGAAGGTATGGCCGGAGATCGTCCACACGTGCGATTCGTTCATCAGCTGGTGCAGCAGGCGGAACACCATGGTGTCGCCCGTGTACGCGCGAAGGAGCGGCGTATCCGGGTCGCCATGAATCGCGCTGCTGAACAGCTTCGAGGTATCCGGATTGTTCGAGAGTCGCTGCGCAAACGGTTCGGCGCGGAAGTTCAGTCCGCTGCCGGTCGTATGCGTGCCGCCGTTGATATACCGATTCGGCGCGTTGAGGATCTTATCCGGCATTTGGAACGATACCGTCTTGCCCGCTTCCAGCGCGACTTCGACGGGCTGTCCCGGAGGATTGCCGGCTTCGATGATATTCACGGTATGCGGGACCGTATCGTGGATCGAGACCATCAGCTCCCGGAAGCTTCCGCTCACCCCGGCGCCGATCGGCTCGTTCGAGTGAATGTCCGCGATCGGACCGCTCCACACCAGCTTGCCGTTCTTCGGATCGTGATAGGTGGATCCGAACGGCTCCACGATGGTTACGCCGAACCCGCCGTGCGGCCAGGTCGTGGCGCCGAAGGCATGGTCATGCCAGAACACCGTTCCCATGTCGACGTCCACCCACCAGCGATACCGCACGAACTCCGGTGAGACGAGATCGCCCGCCGGGTGGTTGTGCTTGAGCGGCTTGAAGAACGTGACCTGATCGCCCTTGATGTCCTTAATTCGAGCCACCTCGGAGCAGCTCCTGTCCCGCGGCAGCGAGGCCGTGGGGTCGTGGCCCTTTTCCAAGCAGTCCATCCCCACCATGAGCTCGGTGTTCAGGTGGAACGGGGTGGCGCCGGGCGCCATCTCGATCTTGATCGAGGTCGCCCCGGCTTTGGCCCCGCCGGTGATTTTGGCGACCATCGGAGCGGGCAAGCCGTGCTTGCTCTTCTTGCCCCACATGGTGAAGGGGCGCACGGACATTTCATATTCCATCCCGGAGATCACCCCGTCCGAGTTCCCGGTGTCGAACTGGAAGAAGTGGGGATGGATGTTGATCTTGGACGACTGGAAGTTGGTGTAGTCGTCGTCGTCCCATTCGCTGGTGAGAAGCACGTCCACGCAGTCATACACGTTGGCGCGGATGACCGCGGGATACTTCATGTCGTCGTTGGCCCTGGTCAGGCGCTCCTCTTCGTGGAGCACGTAGATCAGGCCGTCCTTATCGACGATGGCCGGCTCCTTCCCCTGCTTCTTGGCCAGGGTGATCGGCAGCCGGATGAAGTGGATGTTGTACATCTTTCGATTGGCGTTCTCCGGGCAGAGACTCCAGCGCCCCTGCTCGCCGGGCTTGGCCGGCTCGGAAGTCCGCTCGCCGTTCTCGTCTTGATGGATCGGCTCCAGCCAGGGCGCGCCGCTGTGGTTTGCCGAGAACGGGACCCGTTTGCCGAAGTGCGGCTTGAACAGCGGCCATGCCATCTTCCCCGTGGTCGGGTCGAACAAGATCGCCGGTCTCGTGCTGTCATCCCACTTGGCGGCCCAGGGGTACTTGGGATTTGGCGCGGTGCTTTCACGCTCGCCGCGGGCGATGTTGCCGTCCCATTTCCAATCCCAGACGGTGGAGTCATAGGACAGGATTTGCTCCTTCTCCTTGTCCGAGTGGCCGGGCTTGCCTTGGGCCGGCAGGAACATTTCGACCCAGTCCTTGATGTTCACGACGACCGGATCGGACTTCCAATTCGTCTTTTGGCTCTTGTCCACGATCTTGAACGTCTTGCCGAACCAATCGACCGTCGTCCCGATCAGCTTGTCGGACGCCACGCCCAGCTTCATCCGCCCCTTGCGATCCGGAAGTTCCTGCAAGTCCGGCATCGTATCGGTATGCCCCGCGCCGACTTGCAGCGTGTTGTAGAACCGGCCGTACCCCCACATGCCCGCCACATAGTGGTGCGCGACGTGGCAGTGATAGAGGAATTCCCCGGCCAGGTGCTGACAGCCGCCGCCTCCGCACTCAGGCTCGAGGTCCAGCGCTTCCGAGGGACCGATGACTTCCACGTCCACGCGGTCCGATTTGGTCCTCACCACCGGATATTTCACCGGACCGTCCTGGCCCATCGCCCACAAGTTGTTCGGCTCGGTCCCCGGGCTTCGCTGCCAGCGGATAGTCCCGCTGTGCGGATGATGGCTGTGGAACACTTCGGATCCGCCGTGGACCACCCGCCACTTCACCGGCTCGCCGAGATAGCCGCGCGCGATCGTCGTCGGAGGATCTCCGAACGTGTAGGCGCTGTAGGCCATGGACTCGTCCTCGAAGCCGAAATATTCGTGCTGCAAATGCATCTGATCGATGCCGAAGGGTTCGCTGCGGTAGTTCAGCGCGCGGCCGCCGGGACGATAGGCATCGGTCAGCGGATCCCGCTGAGGCAGGAAGTCGCCCTTCTTGTTCAGCGGACGGAAGGCTTCATCCCCGATTTCATGGTAGAAGAGGACGAATTCCCGGAAGTCCGGTCCCGATCCGTTGTCGATGTTCACTTGCCAGCCGCTCTTCACTTCTCGATCCGGGCCGGTACCCAGCGAGTCGTAGTACTTCGAGCCTTTCGGCTCCACGATGAACGCGCCGAAGAGGCCGAGCACGGTCAGCTCACGGTCGTGGCTGTAGGAATGGAACTGCCGTACGCCTTCCTGCATGTAGGGATGGATGTACCACTCGAAATCCTGGGACTTGCCCGGCGCCACGATGGAATCCGGATTCGTGGTCGTGGCGGGCTTGCCCGTCGCGCTCACGATCATGCTCGAGGCCTGGATGAAGAGGCTCCCGTCCTCGCTCTCCATCTGATTGCGCAAGGTGAGTTTGATGCAATCACCCTGGTTGGCGCGCAGGACGAGCGGTTGAATGACGTCGCCTTGAAGGCCGGTCGAGACCGCGCCCGGGTCGAAGCCGTCTTGGTCGCGCGCGGCCTTGTTCTTCGCCTCCTCGGCCCGCGCCTTTTCGACGTCCTCGGTGTGGATGTACATGTAGCCGGGATAGTAATCCAGCCAGCGGTTCAACGTGATCTCGATGTTGATCATCGACACGTCATACTTCTTGACCGGCGCGTTGGCCGGGCATTTGCCGCCGGTAGACAACACCGGCTCGCCCTTCGACGCATCGGTCATGAGCAGGAAGCTGCTCCCGTCCTGCCCCATGTACTGGTGCATCATCGACATGCTGTTGAACGCGCCGGACGTCGGTTGAGCCTGCGCGTCGCGCTGAGCCTGCTGCTCCAGTTTCTCCATGAGGCGATGGTGCTGCATTTCCATCTGCTCGGCGCTGCCGGCACGCCCTTCGATGGCGTGTTCCACCACCGTCTGGCCCTTCAACGCCTGGGTCCAGCCCGGCATCGATACCGGGGTCGCATGACTCGCATGCGATGGAGCTTCTTCTGCCGCCGATGCCCAGGGTGTCGCCACGAGGCTCCCGGCAAGCAGCACGCTCTTGAGCAGCAGCGCCGTGCTCGTGCGCTTCCGCCTGCGTTGTGGTTGATGTAGTAAACCCATACGGCCTCCCTCTGTTGTGCCCGCCTCATCGGGCGGGTGGTTGAAACGGACTGGCTGACGATTCGTCATCGCGATTGCTCCAGGTTTCTCATCATCAAGAGAACCGGCCTCCGACTGACTCCGGCCGCTGGCTCTCGGAGGGATAGGAGCTGGTGAAGGGTTCCTTCTCTCGAAGGAGCGGGTCATTCGGAGGCCGGTCCTAATCACCCATCCTTCACCAGCGTCACGCACAGAGCGCAAGTGACGTGCCGATTCAATGCGGCCCGGTCAGATGCAGTGAAACTCGCGATCAATTCAGGAGTTGCAGGAGAACAACCGAAACGGCGTTCGCCACCAAGGAACCGGGCCTTGCTCCAGGTTTTTGGACACAATTCACCAGGCGAGCCCTGTGCTGTGAATTTTCAAGCGCTTCCGTTGTCTAATCTGTTAGACATGAAGAAAGGGAAACTGGGGAGCCAGGGGACAGCGCGGCGGGGCCGAACAGATCCTCCGAACGAGTGCACAGATCCACCGGGGCGCGCTGTATTATCGTGACGACATGTGGCGGATCGAGCCCACCGACCGAAGCTCCGTGGAGGTGACGAAAGTCACGGTGCTCGAGGGGGATGTGGAAGTGGCGTATTACCAGTGGTGGGCCGACGACCGGCAGTTCCCCTTGCGCGTGGCCCGCAAGGATGGAGCCTGGGTCGTCCAGTACAAGAACGTTCGTCTCAGGCCGTTGTCTCCACGGCTGTTCGAGCTGCCGTTGCATTATCGCCCGGTCGAAACAGCGGGCGGTCAGGCCGGCGACTGACGCTCTGTCCGAGGTTCAGAGCAGACCATGCTCACGCAATTTGTTGTACAGGTTGGCACGGCTGATCTTGAGGAGTTTGGCGGTCTTCACCCGATTGCCGCGGGCCTCGCTCAGCGCCCGAACGATGTTTGCGTGCTCGGCGTGCTTTGCCGCCTCGCGGGCGACTGATCGAAGACCGGCATCCGCTTGGAGTTGCACTCGCGTCGCGGCGGACTCCGGGTACGAGAGCACCGGTCCTTTGGTCGTGACGACTTGCCGTTCGATGCAGTGCTGGAGCTCTCGCACGTTTCCCGGCCAGTCGGCATCCACGTACGCGCGCATCGCGTCGTCCGGGATCTCGCGAACCGGCTGATGATGACGGCGGCAGGACACGGCGGCGAAATGCCGGACGAGCAGGGGGATGTCCTCACGGCGGTCGCGGAGCGGAGGAAGGTGCAGGGGCAAGACGGCAAGACGGTAGTACAGGTCATGCCTGAAGCTTTTGGCCTTGACCAGGGCGAGCAGATCCTTGTTCGTGGCCGAGATGACCCGGACATCGATTTTGATCGGGTGAGTGCCTCCGACCCGCCTGATCTCGCCCTCCTGGAGCGTCCGCAGGAGCTTGGCTTGAAACGTCGGGGTGGTATCGGCGATTTCGTCGAGGAAAATGGTCCCGCCGTCCGCTTCTTCGAACAACCCCCGCTTGTGGGCCGTGGCTCCGGTGAAGGAACCTTTGACATGGCCGAATAGCTCGCTTTCGAGCAGGGTTTCCGGGAGCGAGCCGCAATCCACGACGATAAACGGTTTGTCCCGTCGGCCGCTGAGCTGGTGGATCGTGTGCGCCACCAATTCCTTTCCGGTTCCGCTTTCGCCCTGAACGAGCACGGTGGCGGGGCTGTCGGCCACGAGGATGAGCAGGTCGAACAGTTCCTGCATCACCGGACTCTGCCCGATCAGTCCGGCCAGCGTCTGGCGTTCGCTTTCGCGAACTGTTGCAGGCTCTGACGGGCGAAGCGTGGCGGCCGCAGAGGCGGCGGCGAACCACACAAGGATCGACCCGACGTCGCCTTGCTCGGTGAACAACGGGACGGCCTGATACATGCCGCAGGCAGGGCGTTCGATGTCCGGCGCGCACACCGTCGGCGGAATCCCCGGACCCTCGAGCAGCGGCGCCGCCGGACAGACACTGCAGGGGTCCGTCCGGCGCGCGAACGCCTGGTAACATTTGGCCGGCTCACCCTGTGGCTGCCAGCCCGCTTCATTGGCATAGAGGACATTGAACGAGCGGTCCATCACCGCGACCTGCTCCGAGAGGCGCCCGGCCAGTAGTCTAATGGTGTCCACCCGCGCCTGGAGAACAAGATCGGCGAAGGCATGGACGCTCTGTTGCTGTTTGGGAGAACCGGCCATCTCTTTCTCCGATGCAGCCGCTACCCTCTGGGACGATGCGTTTCGATCAACGTGCGGACCGTTGCTTTCAGCTCGGAAATCCGTACCGGCTTGCTGAAGTAGGCCGTTGCCCCGGCCTGCATCAGCTCGGCTCGCGTCCGTTCATCGCCGAACGCGGTCATGACCACAATGGGGCATTGAGAGGCGGAGCCTCTCAAGCGGTCGATGTACTTCACGCCCCCTCCCGGCATCCTGAGGTCTGTAATGATGAGATGAAGTTTGGACCGTGCCGCCGCGGCGATCGCCTCCTCCCCGGTTCTCGCTTCCTGGATCTGATAGCCTTCAGAGGACAATTCGTCGCAGAGGAGATTCCGCATTTCTTCATCGTCTTCCACGACCAGCAACGCCATTGTCTTCCCTTCCAAGCCGCACCTGTCTGAATTGCTGTTCCGATAGGAGAGGGTTACGCAAACCCGGTGCCATTGCATTTTCCTCCCGGCGCAAGCAATTCCGCGCCCGCACGAGCGCACCACTCGGGTCGCTGGCGAGAAAGACCCCAGCAAGGGGTTGACCGTTGTTGCGAGATGCCACAGACGAACCGTGAGAGGCTCACGCCTCTCGGCTGCAAGGAAGCGTCATGGTGAAGGTGGTGCCTGTTCCCGGCGCGCTCACGACGCTGATCGATCCGTGGTGCTCCTCGATGATGCCTTTGACGACGGTGAGGCCGAGGCCGGTGCCTTTGCCGAATTCCTTGGTGGTGAAGAAGGGTTCGAAAATCCTGGCGAGCGCCTCGGGCGGGATCCCGTGCCCCGTGTCTGCAACCATCACCTCGACTCGGTCGGCCGCCCGGCGCAGACCGATGCGGAGGGTGCCGCCTTCCGGCATGGCATGGAGGGCGTTCATGATGAGGTTGATCAACACCTGGCTCATCTGGTCCGCATCGGCCAGCGCTTTCGGGCAGCCGTCTTCCAGTTCCAGGACGAGATTCACCCGTGCTCGTGTCAGACGCTCCTGAAACATCTCCACGCTGTTCTCGATGATCTCTTTCAGCCACAGGGGCGCCCGTTCCGGAGGTTTGCGCCGTGCAAACGCAAGAAGCTGGTTCATCACGCGCGTGATCCGCTCGACCTGCGTAATGATGGTTTGCAGGCCTTTCTTGGTCGGTTCATCGGGCACACGGTCCATGAGATACTCCGCCCTGCCGAGGATCACGTTCATCGGAGTCCCGATTTCGTGCGCCATGCCGGAGGCCAGAGTCCCGAGTTCGGCAATCCGCTCCGTCCTGCGCAACTGCTCCTGCAAACGCTTGCGCTCGCTCGCATCCCGAAGCATTACTAAGGCCGCCGGCCCTTCTTCATCGGCGAACCGCGCGGCGGAAATTTCCACCTCCACCGGCGTGCCGTCCAGCGTGATGATTCGCTCCTCGGCCATCGGCACCTCGGCGCGCCCGTCCGTCAGCTCGCGAAGATGCTGCCGAATCGCGGCATGATCGTCGGGATGGAACAGCTCAAACGGGGACTTTCCGAGAATTTCCTCCGCCCTGACCGCCCCGAACAGCTTGATGGCCTGGTCGTTGGCGAAGATGATGTGGCCGTCGCGGTGTACGAGCACGGCATAGGGCGACACGGCGATCAGCCGCCGGTACCGGTCCTCGCTTTGCCGAACCAGCCGTTCAGCTTGCTTGCGATC
>DASTSI010000139.1:0-5543 GCA_035760745.1 Nitrospira sp.
TGCCTGGCCTCGTGTACCGAGTCCGACCCTCGCCAGAAAATTCTGTACAAATTGCGGCATGCCGTGATGCTGAACAGTGCCGCCAATCAGCAACGAGAGGCCGAGTTCAAGAAGGTGAACGAGGTGCTGGCCAAGCTGACCGCGCCGGCCAATCGCATCGGCACGTTGCTCGATGTCCCGGGTGAAGGGCTTGCCCGCATCCTGGTCGGCGGAGCGGAATACTACGCCAACGTGGACCCTCGCGTGCCGGGGAATGAGCTCAAGATCGGCACCCAAATCCTGGTGAACGAGGCCTATGCCGTCATCAAAACCCTCGGTTATGATCGAAACGGACCGATTTTGAAGCTGGCCGAAGCGATGCCGGACGGCCGGTTGCGGTTCGAGCAGGAGATGGGGCGGCAGTCGCTGATCTTACAGCGGTCGAGCGACTTGCTCGGCATTGAGCTGAAGCCCGGGGATGAGGTCCGGATCGATCCCAGTCACCGAATCGCAATCGAAAAATTGGAGGACCGGAAGGCAAGCAAGCATGTGCTCGACGAAACGCCGAAGGTCACCTGGGAGCAGATCGGGGGACAGGGCGAGGCCATTGCGGCGATCAGGAAAGCCATCGAGTATCCGCTCCTGCATGCCGAGACGTTCGAGCGGTTCAAGTTCTCACAGCCGAAGGGCTTTCTGCTCTACGGTCCGCCCGGCTGCGGAAAGACGCTGATCGGGCAAGCAGCGGCGGCCAGCCTCTCCAAGCTGGTGAGCGACACGAATCAAGGAGCCGGCACCGCAATGCGTCCTCCCGTGACCAGCGGAGCGTTCCTTCACGTGAAAGGCCCTGAAGTCCTCAATATGTGGCTTGGCGAATCGGAACGCATCGTCCGGGACTTGTTCGCGCAGGCCCGCGCCAGGCGCAAGGAGGGAGCCTTACCGTTCATCTTCATCGACGAGGCCGAATCGATTCTCGGCACGAGGCGCGCCATGCGGTCGTTCAACATCTCGAACACGCTCGTGCCGATGTTCTGCAGCGAAATGGACGGCATCGACTCGCTGCGGGATGTCGTGATCATCCTCGCCTCGAATCGGCCGGACCTCATTGATCCGGCTGTTCTCCGGCCCGGACGAATCGATCGCAAGATCAAAGTCAGCCGGCCTTCGAAGGAGGCCGCCGCCGAAATTCTCCGGGTCTATTTCACCGAAGACCTGCCGCTGGACGAGAGCCTGATCAGGGAGCGGGGGGGGGAGCAGCGCCGAGCGTTGGCCTCGCTCGTCGAGGACGTCGTCGAATCGATCTTCAGACGGACCGAGGAGAACCGGTTGCTGTCGGTCCGGCTCAGGAGCGGGCAAACCAAGACCTTGTACCGCGGCGACCTTGTGAGCGGGGCGATACTGGCCTCGATCGTCCAGCGGTCGAAGGAAAAAGCCATCGATCGGACAATCCGGGTCGGGCAAGCGACGGGCGTGACGGCGAAGGACGTGCTGGAGTCCGTCTCCGAAGAGTTCCGCGAGGGAGCAATGTTGCCGCCGGACGACGCGGCGGAAGAATGGTTGAAGTTGTTGGATCACCATCCCGAACAGGTCGTCGGGATTTCCTCGTTCCGTCGCGGTCGGCAAGCGGAAGAGCGGTTGGTGAATCACATAATTTGAGATGCGCCTGTTCGGAATCGAGACCGAGTACGGGATCACCCGCGACGACGTCGAGCCCATGGATCCGGTCGTCGAGTCGATGGAATTGGTGCGTGCGTACCTGAGCGCGTCCTTCGAACGCCGCTGGGATTACGGAGGCGAGGACCCCCACGAAGACGCGAGAGGGTTCCGAGTCGCCGGATTACAGCAGGATCGGGAAGAGGACGAGTTCGCGAAGGTGGACGCGCACCGGCCGTTTTCCTTCCACGAGATGAAGAGCGATCTTGTGTTGCCCAACGGCGCGCGGTTCTACAACGATCATACCCATCCCGAATACTCGACGCCGGAGTGCCGCACGCTCAAAGATCTCCTGGCGCAAGACCGCGCCGGCGAGCGCATCGTTCGGCGCGCGGCCGAGCGGCGCAACAAGGCGCTCGGCGGCGACCATGTCCGCCTCTACAAGAACAACACCGATTTTCACGGCCATAGCTACGGGTGCCATGACAACTATTTGGTGTCCCGCGCCGTTCGCTTTTCCGCTCTCGTGTCCGGTTTGTTGCCTTTTCTCGTGAGCCGACAAGTGCTTGCCGGGGCGGGCAAGGTGGGGATCGAAGGGCAGGAGTCCGGGTTTGTTCCGGGCCGCTATCAACTTTCTCAGCGTGCGGATTTCATGGAAACGGACTTGAGCGTCGATACCATGCATAATCGCCCCATTCTCAACACGCGGGACGAACCGCACGCGAACCGGGCCAAGTACCGGAGGCTGCATCTGATCGTCGGGGACGCCAATATGTGCGAGTATGCGACGGCCCTCAAGATCGGGACGACACAGTTGGTCCTGGAATTGATCCGACGTGGGGCGGCGCCTGACATGGAATTGGAACACGCGGTGTCGGCGGTGAAGCAGATCTCTCGTGACGCGGATTTGAAGACCACGGTGCGACGCTCGAACGGGCGGTCTCTTTCCGGGCTGGACATACAGGAAGAGTATTGTCTCGCGGCGAAGCGGACGCTCGAGGGGTTGGATCAAGAATCCGACTGGGTGCTCGAACAATGGGAGCGGACGCTTTGTTTGCTGCGCCAGGAACGACTCGGCTTGGTGGGGAAGCTGGATTGGGTGACGAAGCAGTGGCTGTTGGAAACCTTTGTCAGCGAAGAGCGAATCGGGTGGGACGATCCCTGGCTCGCCAGTTTGGATCTGGAATATCACAACGTGGACCCGGAACGCGGGCTCTATTACGGGCTGGAGGCGGAGGCGAAAACCTGGCGGATGACCACGGACCGCGATGTGGAGAACGCGCTCCTGCAGGGGCCGACAGACACGCGAGGCGGTCTCAGGGGATTGTGCGTGCGCCGTTTTCCGGATCAGATTGCCTCGATGCAATGGGAAGCGATTACATTCGCCGGCGGGTTTCGATCCAAGACGCTCGACATGAGCGATCTTTTCGATCCCCATGCCGTTCGTCGTTGTGCCAAGATCTTCGAAGCCGCCTCCACGCCGGGCGAGGGCCTTGCCGACTGGAACCAAAGAAAGGAAGCACAGGCATGACATACAGCATGATGCCGGAACGACGAGAAGGCCCGGTCGATCCCATGCCGAAGGGGCCTAGTCCGTCGGAGGAAGGCGGAGGCCCTCGGCGTCCGGAGACGGGGTCGCCCGACAAGGACAACCTCATGAAGCGAATGCGCAAAGTTGATCCCAAACAGGCGGAACGGTACCGGCAGCGGACGGGAGAATGAGAAGTGCGGCATGCTGAGCGCCGAGTACTGAGCAGGGAGGCCGCGCTCATCTCGTCGCTCGGCGCTCCGAACGAGGGGAATGCATGGGCATGAAGGGAGATTTCTATCAATTGCTGAAACGGCAGGGGTACGTTTTTGGCGCCCCCGTGGCCTCCGGGACCGGCGTGGACCTTCCGACGGCCACCACGATTCTCGCCTTCAAGTATCGCGAAGGCGTGCTGATCGCTGGGGATCGACGAGCCACGGCCGGTAATATGGTGATGTACGACCGCACCGACAAGGTGCTCGAGATCGACCGCCACAGCGTGATGGCGATTGCAGGCGTGCCCGCCACAGCGTACGAAATGGCGCGAATCTTGGAGCATTCCTTCAAATATTACCGGCGGACGCAGCTGCAAGAACTGAGTTTCGAGGGGAAGCTGCGTGCCCTGTCTAAGCTCCTGAAGGACAATGTCGCAGCCGCGCTCGCGGGAACCGGGGCCGTGGCACCCATATTCGCGGGATACGACACCGACCAGGAAGCGGCGAAGATTTATTTCTACGACATCCTGGGGGCGGAGTTCGAAGGAGTCGAGTACGCGGTGTCGGGATCCGGCTCTCCGACCATCCGGGGGATCATGCATTATCTCAACACCTGGGGAGAGCAGCCGTTGAGCGCGATGCCGGAAGAACAGGCGGCCATTCACGCGCTCCGCCTTTTGACCAGCGCGGCCGAGTTCGACAGCGCAACCGGCGGAGTGAACCGGGATGCCAATTTGTATCCCGTGATCAAGTTCATTACCGCGGATGGCGTCCGAACCATGCCGGACGCGCAGCTCAAGCCGTTGTTCGAGTCTCGGGTGGCGCGGGCGATGTGAGGGACCTTTCTCATGTATGAGGAACCGTACAAATGGGTCGAAGCCGTCGGCAACCGGCGTCAGTATCTCGACGAGCAGTTCAAACAAGGAAGCCCGGTCGTGGCTGTGTCCTATGACGCGGGCATCGTGCTGTTGACGGTCAGCAAGGGCACTCCGAAGTTGTATGAAATCTACGACAGGCTGGCTTTGGGCGGGATGGGACACCCTGCCGATCTTGAGAAGCTTCGCTTCAGTTTGTTGGAAATGGCCCATGTCGAAGGGTTTAACCGCTCGCCGTCGGACGTGACCGGCAGCCGCATGGTGAAGTACGGCATTGCGCCGGTCATTAAACAGGCCTTTGAAGAGGTGTTCAAAGCCCCATTCATCGTCAAGCTCCTGCTGGCCGAACTCGGGCAGAAGGCGGGAAAGGATCGTTTTCTCACGATCAACTACGACGGCACGTTTGAGGAAGCGGCTCGGTGCGCCGCCGTCGCAGCCACGCCGGCCGTGGAGCAGCAGATGCTTTCCTATCTTCGTGCGCAGCCCTCATCCTCGCTCGAACAGGCGGTGAGAGCCGCGGTGTGTGCCTGGGCCATCGGCGACCGGGCACAGCGACAGGCCGCCGAGGAGACAGAGGAACAGGCAGCGGGCAAGGAAGCCACGACGGCGGAACCCTTGGCGGATGACGAGACGGCGCTCTTTGCGCATCTCCAGCAGCATGTGGCCGAGAAGACCCTCGAATGCTCCCTGTTGGACCGGCATCAGCCGGGCTCGTCGAAATATCGGACGATAGGCAACGCCGAGCTCGGCCGCCTGTTGCCGAAGGACCTGAATCCCGCTCTGACGTAGCACCATGTTACACCGTATCTTCGGCTTGGAGACCGAATACGGGCTCTTGGTCCAGAAAGACCGCCCCGAGCATTCACCGACCTGGTTCGCCCACAAAATCCGGGACCATCTGTTTCATGTGCGGCGCCAAGGCGTCTTGGATCTGCACCATCGAGGGCACGATGAGCCGCCCGGTAACGGCGGGTTCCTGACAAATGCCGGACGCGTGTATCTCGATATGGGGCATCTAGAATATGCCTCGCCGGAATGCCACTCGCTGACCGACGCCGTGGCGACCGATCGCGCAGGGGATCTGCTGCTCCAAGGAACGTTGGAACAGCTCGGCCTGACCGACGACGTGTCGCTGATCAAGAACAACATCGACCACGAGACCGATGCGACCTTCGGGTCGCACGAGAACTATCTAGTTTCCCGGCGATTTCCCTTTTCGAGACGGGGCCTGGCGCCGCTGGTCACGTTCCTGGTGACGAGACAAGTCTTCACGGGGGCGGGGCGGGTGGGCGCCGC
>DASTSI010000140.1:0-9816 GCA_035760745.1 Nitrospira sp.
TATCGAGAAAGCGGACGTTGAGCTGCCACAGAAGCCGTATACCGTGACGTATATTGCTCCGGACGGAACGGCCACGAAAGTGGAGGTCGATCCAAAGAAGATCCCATACGGCCCTACGGGGTTGCCGGGGAGTTTGCTCGATATCGCGATGAACAACGGGGTGGAACTGGAGCATGTTTGCGGAGGGGTCTGCGCCTGCTCCACCTGTCATGTCATTGTGAAGCAAGGGTTGGAGTCGTGCAATGAGGGCACCGATGATGAATTCGATCAACTCGATGAAGCGCCGATGACGACACTTCAGTCCCGACTTGCTTGTCAGTGCGTTCCCAATGGGAGCAGGGACATGGTCGTTGAAATTCCCGCGGTCAACAAGAATCTCGTGAAGGAAGGGCACTGAGAAGAACAGCGCTTTTTCTCATCACCGCATCTCACGGAATGCGCACGGTCAGTCATAGGTCTCGGTCTTCACGTCTTTTCGGTCATACCCGATCCCGGTAAAGTAGGCGCGAAGCGGACGGACGAACCCCTTGGTTCCACACAGCAGAGGGAGCATCTTGGGCGATCCCTCGACAAGGGGACGGAGCATCGAGAGCACCAATTCCGCGCCTTGTTGCTCCCCGGCCGACGCGATCAAAGGGAGGTATCGAAACCCGGGATTCGTCACGGCCAGCGTGAGAAATTCATGGTGAAACAACAGTTCGCCCTCATCGGGAGCCACGGCCAGGAGCAGCGATGAGCCGGTGTGGCGTTTCGAGTACAGCTGTTTCAGCATGCAGCGGATGGGGACGAGACCGGTAAATCGGGCGATGAAGAGCAGGTCCTTGTCGAATGAGTCCGGAAGAGTGAAGCTTCCGTAGGGTCCCGACAGTCTTAGGTCGTCTCCTGCACCGAGCGTAGTCAGATAGCCGGATCCCAGTCCGCCCGCCACACGATCGTACACCAGGGTCAGTTCCCCCGACTCTGTGCCGGGTGCCGCCATGGAATACGCTCGATTGAGCGGAGGACGCGGTCCGACGGGGAGTTTGAGCGAAACCCATTGTCCGGGTCGAAATCCGATGTGCCGCTCTTGGGGTAGAATGACGAGTTGGCGGACCGTCGGTGTCAGATCTGTCGCGGAGAGGACTGTGGCCGATTGAACTAATTCCGCCATGGGGCTTCTGTGGGGAGTCATATCAAAAGGTGGGTTCGGATGAAAGAGTCATTGTGTACAATGTTTTTCGGCCCATGCTATAGGTACCGGCGCATACTCTCAGCGCACCGAGGAGCGTGGTGACGCAGATACGAGTTCGCTTCGCCCCCAGCCCGACGGGATTTCTTCACATCGGCGGCGTCCGCACAGCCCTGTTCAATTGGCTATATGCTCGACAGCAGAAGGGCGTCTTCGTGCTTCGGATCGAAGACACGGATCAGGGGCGATCCACCGACGAATCGATCCAAGCGATCATCGATGGGATGAGGTGGGTCGGTCTCGATTGGGACGAAGGGCCGTTCCGACAGACTGAACGAATCGCCTTGTATCGCGATTATGCAATGAAGCTGCTGATTCAAGGCCAAGCCTATTGGTGTGTCTGTACACCAGAGGAACTGGAAGGCCGGAGACGCGAAGCCGAGGCCAAGGGCCTGTCGCCGCGTTACGATGGTCGCTGCCGAAACCTCGGGATCAAGGAACCGACGGAAGAGGCGGCGTTACGATTTAAAGCGCCTCAGGAAGGCCACACCGTGGTGGACGACCTCATCAAAGGCAAAATTGTCTTCGAAAACCAAGTTCTGGACGACTTGATCATTCTTCGTTCCAATGGATATCCGACGTACAATTTTTCGGTCGTCGTGGATGATGCGTTGATGCGCATTACACACGTGGTCCGCGGCGACGATCATTTGACCAACACCCCTCGGCAGGTGCCGATCTTCGAAGCGCTCGGCTTTCCCGTGCCGCGCTTCGGCCATCTTCCGATGATTCTGGGATCGGACAAGACCCGTCTGTCGAAACGTCACGGCGCCACGTCAATCATGGCGTACAAGGAAATGGGCTATCTTCCGGAAGCCATGGTGAATTATCTGGCACGCCTCGGCTGGTCTCACGGGGACCAGGAAGTCTTCAGTCGGCAGGAATTGATCGAGAAGTTCTCCTGGGATCACGTGCAGAAGTCCGCGGCCGTCTTCAACCCGGAGAAGCTCCTGTGGCTGAACCATGAATACATCAAGACCAGTCCGCCGGACTCCATCGTCCAAGAGTTAGTGCCTCTGCTGGTGCGAGCCGGGATGGAGGACGAGGTCCGTGCCGTCTCGAAAGAGTGGCTTGCACAATTGGTCGTGCTCGTCCGAGAGCGCACCAAGACCTTGACCGATATGGTGATGTGGGTCACTCCGTATTTCGGGCAGCGGGTGGCCTATGACGAAGAGGCGGCAAAGAAGTACCTGACGCCGACGGTGGCGCCGGCATTGGAAAAGCTTTTGAATCGGTTCCAGTCCTTCCCGGCCTTCTCGAAGCCGGAATGGGAAGAAGCCTTCAAGCAACTCGTCGAACAGGAAGGGATGAAGATGGGCCAACTGGCGCAGCCCGTTCGCGTGGCATTGACCGGCCGCACGGCGAGCCCGGGACTATTCGATGTCATGGAGGTACTCGGCCGTGAACGCACCCTCGACAGACTTCGCCAGGGGCTCGAACGGGCCCGCGCCTCCGCGACGACGGATGCGAGCGCGGCTCGGTAAGTGGGCATCGGTATGTTCCGATCTGTCTTGATGGGACGCGAGACCCGTGGGAATGCCCGTTGAGCCGGCTCCCGGCTTGACGGATCTCGAACCCTTATATTACTGTGACCCTTGGTTGGGGGATCGTCTAGCGGTAGGACGTCAGACTCTGGATCTGACTACCTAGGTTCGATTCCTAGTCCCCCAGCCATAACCGGACCCGTCCAATTCTCATCGTTCCATACCGCGCTGGGGGATCGTCTAGCGGTAGGACGCCAGCCTTTGGAGCTGGCTACCTAGGTTCGATTCCTAGTCCCCCAGCCACTTTCCCTCATGAATCTCGCGGCTGGCGCCGCGCCAAGGTATTGGGACTGCCGGCAGGCAGCCCCGCCTGGGTCCATTCACGCCATAACGCGATCCCGCCGACGAGCCCGTTGAGGTTGGAGACCACCGTGACGTGAGCCGGAAGCATCGACACGTCGACGTGCCGGGAGTTGCCTCCCCCGATGTAGAGGCGCGTGAAATGAAACGTCTCATCCAATCGACGAATGAATTTCGCCAATCGCCGATTCCATTTCTTCTTTCCGGCCTTCCGGAGGGCGTCATCCCGCAACTTCGCCTTGCCGATCTCCAGGTTGGGGACGAGGTGCCCGTTCACGAACAGGGAAGTGCCCACCCCGGTTCCCACTGTGACGACGAGTTCGACTCCGGTTCCTGCGATCGCGCCGAAACCTTGCACGTCGGCGTCGTTTGCCACCCGAACCGGCGTTTTCAATCTCGCTTCCAAAATCTCGGCGATTTTGAAATCCTGCCAGTCCGGGGAGAGATTCGGCGCCTCTTTGACGATGCCGTCCACCACGACGCCGGGAAAACCCACGGCGACTCGATCGAATGACTGGAAATGTTTGGAGAGGGAGACGATGGTATCCAGTATTTCGCCCGGCATGCCGGACGCCGGTGTTTCACGACGGATCCGTTCTTCAACGGGCTTGCCGAGGTCGTTGAGCACCGTGGCCTTGATTCCCGTGGCGCCTACGTCGACAACCAAGGTCAATGTCGGAGCAAATTCCCCCGAGCCCGTCCTGTGAGCGACACCACTGCGGCCGCGGGACGTTGACTGCTTGTCTCGAGCCGGCACAGCTTGTCCACGTTCTTTCATGCCGCCTCAAAAAACGAAGAACATAAAGACAGAAATCCGGTGAGCCGAGAACCTCTGCACGAGTTAGGCCAGGATTCGGGCCGGTTGAACGAGAACGGAGAAAATCGCCAGGTAGATTTAACTGGAAGGCCTGTCCCGTCCCGGGGACTGTGGACCGCGATCAGATGAATCCGGTCCTTGTTCCTCGGCGCTCGTTGAGGGGAATTCCATCGTCAAGTGTTCCCCAGGTACGCGGTATTCTTCTGCCGCCCAGGTTCCGAGATCCGTCAGTTGGCAGCGCTCGGAACAGAATGGACGCCAGACATTTCCTTTCCACGTGGTGGCTCGACGGCAGATCGGGCAAGTCATAGCCCGAAATTGTATCACTAGTCAGGAGGGCGAGAACATTCAGCAGGGTCGGATGGGGTGGGTCGTTCTGGCTTGGAGCAACCGGTGAAGGCGGCTCTGATCGATCTCCGACAACCCGATGAATTCGACGCCGAATTCGCCGTGCTGGCTCCAGCGTACTGCGGCAGATTCTATTGTGATCGGCGATCCCAAGTCCGTCGCCCGAATGAGAATCCGCACTGCGGTTCCCGACTGTACCGACGTCGTGCTGGCCACCGCGCAGCCGCCCTGTGACAAATCGAACATCGTCCCTTCGCGGATCAGCCTGTTGCCCGTCGTCGAAAAGTAGACCTGCAGATCGACCGGAATACGAGGATATTGGCGGCATTCGATCATGGCAATCCCTTCAGTGCAGAAGAGCGGTACACTCGGCCGAGTGTAACAAACAGCCCCCAGGCGTAAAGCAAACCTTGGATTTGCGCTCGTCACGAACCGAGGAGAGCTATTTCGCGGTCTTGCCCTTGTCGAGTCTCGCCCATGCGTCCTTCAGAGAGACGGTTCGATTGAACACCGGGAGGGCGGGCGTCGAGTCGGGGTCCTTGCAGAAGTACCCGAGTCGCTCGAATTGATACCGGGTTCCCGGGGTCGACGCTTGAAGACTCGGCTCCACGCGACAGCCGGTCAGGACGTCCAACGAGTGCGGATTGAGGTAGGAGGTCCACTCGCGCTCCTCCGCGACCTTCGAAAGATCGGCGGTCAAGAGAGGATTGTACAGCCGGACTTCGGCGGGGACGGCATGCGCCGCCGATACCCAGTGAATCGTGGCTTTCACTTTTCGTTGCGCGCGGGTCCCGCCGCTTCGCGTGTCGGGATCGTACCGGCATCGAATTTCGGTAATGCGCCCGGAAGCATCCTTCGTCACGTCGGTGCATTGCACGATGTACGCGTACCGAAGCCTGACTTCCCGCCCCGGCGCCAGGCGGAAGAATTCTTTCGGCGGCTGCTCCATGAAATCGTCCTGCTCGATATAGAGGGTACGCGAAAATGGCAGTTTCCTGGTGCCGGCCGACGGATCTTCCGGATTGTTGACCGCGTCCACTTCCTCCACGACCCCCTCGGGGTAGTTGTCGATCACGACTTTCAGGGGCTTGAGCACTGCCATGACCCGTTGTGACCGCTTGTTCAGATCCTCTCGGATGAAGTGCTCGAGCAGCGCCATCTCGACGACGGCGTCCCGCTTCGCGACCCCGATGTGTTCGCAGAACGCCCGGATGGCTTCCGGCGTATAGCCTCTTCGGCGCAGTCCCCTGATGGTCGGAAGTCGCGGATCATCCCAACCGGCCACGAGTTTTTTCTCCACGAGCTCCAGCAATTTGCGCTTGCTCATGACCGTCTGGCTGATATTGAGGCGCGCGAACTCGATCTGTTGCGGACGGTGAGGCGCGTCGGACTCCGCGACGACCCAGTCGTAGAGCGGCCGGTGGTCCTCGAATTCAAGCGTGCAGAGCGAATGCGTAATCCCTTCGATGGCGTCGGACAGGGGATGCGCAAAGTCGTAAGCAGGGTAGATGCACCAGGCCGACCCTGTTCGGTAATGAGCCGCGTGTCGAATTCGGTACAGAACCGGGTCGCGCAAGTTGATGTTCGGCGACGCCATATCGAGTTTGGCGCGCAGCACATGGGTCCCGTCGCGAAACTCGCCGGCCCGCATCCTCCTGAATAGGTCGAGGTTTTCCTCAACCGACCGAGTCCGGTACGGACTGTCGCGTCCCGGCTCCGTCAAGGTTCCCCGGTAAGCCCGTATCTCTTCCGCAGACAGACTATCAACGTAGGCCTTGCCCTTGAGGATCAGCGCCTCGGCATGGCGGTACAGTGTTTCGAAGTAGTCGGACGCGAAGTACTTCTTGTCGGCCCAGTCGAACCCCAGCCAGCGGATATCCTCCTCGATCGATCGGACGTACTCGGGATCCTCGGTGGTCGGGTTCGTATCATCGAATCGCAAATGGCACACACCGCCGGGGACCTCCTGAGCCAGACCGAAATTCAAGCAAATCGATTTGGCATGGCCGATGTGGAGATACCCGTTTGGCTCCGGCGGGAAGCGGGTCACGACCCTGCCCCCATGTTTCCCCGCTGCTCGGTCGGCGAGCACCAGGTCGCGGATAAAGTTTGAGGCTGCGCTTGATTCTGCCATGGCTGTAAAGGAGACGCGCCGGTCGCGTTCCTTGTACCATATCAGCCGCATGAGGGAGAAGGGAGCGGCCGGAAGTCTCTAGGCATTTTGACGCAGCGGAAGCTGCATCACATTGAAGTCTTTCTGCGCGATGAGGTGGCCTTCCATGCGGAGCCGGAACTCATACCGACCCGGGGCGGGAAAGACCAGGGAGGGGATGTTGATGCCGAAATCCGAGATTTGCAGCCTGTCTCCGATGACGATGTTCGGGAGCGTTGCGCGACAGACGAGCTGCTCGGTGTTCAAGTACATGAGATCGATCTCAAAATGATATGTCCCTTCGGCGTCGGTGAGGCAAAAATAGAGCCCCATCTGTTGATGCTGGAACGGGAACGCGACCGCTTGTAGATGGGTGAAGAGACCAATCAGGCTTTTCTTCTTGGTGAGGCTGTCCTCGATGACTTGATCGCAGACGAGAAACGCCTGGACGCTCGGCTTCACCATTTCCGACATAGGAGTATTCTACGGCAGCTCGCGGGCTTGTCAAAAGGATTGTTGAGCGGCGCGCCGAAGCGCCTGCTCGCGGGACCGCCGCGCCGGCTGGACTGGGTTGGACCGCGAGCGCGCAGGTCGAGATCAGCCGATCGAAGCGGTGCCTCCCCGGCATTCGGCGACGTCGCCGAAGCGGGTCAAGCCCGTGCCGATGCGGCAATAATGAGGACTGATCGAAACGAGATCTCCTTTGTGGGTATGAAATTGACCGGCGGTGACCCGGATCTTTCTCTTTTGGAAGAGATAGGCTTCAATCACCGTGTGCCCTAAGACTCGGTCCATGACGATGACGGTCAGTGGGTCTTCCAGGGAAGCGTCGGGGGCCGAGGTGACGGACAGGGTGAACCGGGATGCAAAGGCGGAGGAGAGCGCGTTCCGCCGCAGATGGCCGATCCGTTGCCCATGCTCATCGTAAATGTCCATCGTGAGCAAAAGCGCGGGGGGATCGGGCCGGACCTCGAAAAAAAACTGCTCCTTGCCCTGAAGCTTCACCACCCCGTTTGTCGTTCGGAACACATTCGAGCCAATATGCAGTTCGAGACCTTGTTCAGGCTTTTCTTCATCGATCAACTCGTCCGGGACATCAAGGCCCAGTTCATCGGTGTCCAGCGAATCCTTCATGCTGAATCGTCCTCGTGAGGCCATGTGTGTGTTGCGCAGAGAGTCGTCCCACCGAAATGGAGGGAGATGGCCGCAAGTTAGGCCAAGTATGAATTCCTGTCAAGAGACATTGTTTCGAAACCGATGATCATGGACGGCGCGCGAACGGGCCGGCCGTGCTACAGCGTCCCTGATGAGGTTGGGCGGCTTCGAACGACAAGGAATGTCCAGCGGCCGTGAGCTGCATTGAACCATCGTCCGGCCCTATGCTACAGTCCCGTCCTCCGCGGTGCCAACTTGCCGTTGATGACCATCTCGGTCCCATCGTCTAGCCTGGCCTAGGACGGAGCCCTCTCAAGGCTCAGACACGGGTTCGAATCCCGTTGGGACCACCAACTGACTTTATCGACGTTTTAGGCTTCGAGCCTTCGATCCCGAGTCATTGACTCGCTTTCCCGGGGCGGCTGCAGATGTCCCTTGAATTCCGATTCCCTCGGACGCCGTGCTCCTGCGCGAGGATGTTTCTTCGCGGCAAGTTCTGGGCGCTTGTCGTACAGGCGGAGCGGGTCAATCAGATTCCTCGCCCATCTGTTCTTTGGGGGACCAAAAACTTTCGTGTTAGGGCCGAAGAGGGCAAGTGGACGAGTGCAGGTTGACAAATCAAAAAATATTGATATATATTGTCTCGTCCATGCCGCTCACTTCATCCATAAAGCTGACCCGTGTCGCCGCCCTCTTTCATGCCCTGTCCGATGAAACCCGTCTCGAGATCCTCGATCGGCTGCGTAAGGGAGAGCAATGCGTCTGCGAGCTCACTGATGTGCTGGGAGCGACGCAATCCCGGCTCTCGTTCCATCTCAAGGTTCTGAAGGATGCCGGGCTGATTCGGGACCGTCCCGAGGGGCGCTGGATGTACTACGCATTGAACGACAACTCCCTCGCGGAAGTGGAAGAATTCATCGAGACGGTGAAGAAAGCGGCAACACACGTGCGTTCGGGAACTCAATGTTGTTAGTTTTTTTGCTCTCCTGCATCAACAATTTTTGATAGGAGGTCGCCATGGTGGATCACGAGAACTTGAAGGCCTTCGTGAAGCAGCAGTATGGTCAGGCCGCCGTCCAGGCGAAGGAGGGACGAGGCAACTCCTGTTGTGGAACTGGTTCAGTCCTCCAACCGGGGCAACGCGATCCGATCACCTCCAACCTGTACGGCGACCAAGAAACGGCTCTTCTGCCGGACGCCGCCGTCCGCGCCTCCCTGGGCTGTGGTAACCCCACCGCCTTGGCCACCATCCAAGCCGGTGAAACGGTTTTGGATCTCGGTTCCGGCGGGGGCATTGACGTGTTGCTCTCGGCACGCCGCGTCGGTCCAACGGGAAAAGTATACGGCTTGGACATGACCGATGAAATGCTGGCTCTCGCTCGCGCCAACCAAGCGAAAGCCGGTGTAGCCAATGTCGAATTTCTCAAGGGTGATATTGAACACATCCCGCTTCCGGACGAATCAGTGGACCTCATCATTTCGAACTGTGTCATCAATCTCTCTCCGGATAAGGACCAGGTTCTGGCGGAAGCCTTTCGGGTTCTCAAACCTGGTGGACGCGTTGCAGTGTCCGACATCGTCGTCCGCGGTGGCATGCCGCCCGAAGTCCGGCACAACATCGAACTCTGGGCAGGATGCGTGGCCGGGGCACTGGAAGAAGGCGAGTACGTCGCGAAGTTGCAGCAGGCCGGTTTTGAGCAGGTGTCGATCGAGCCGACCAGAATCTATTCCGCTGCCGATGCCCGCGATTTTCTCTTGGGTGTCGGCCTCGATGCCGAAGCCCTAGCCCAGAGCGTCGACGGCAAATTCATGAGCGGCTTCGTGCGGGCGGTGAAGCCGACGACATCGCGCACCTGCTGCAGTACGACGTGCTGCTCGTAAGCGAGCGCCGTTCGACGAAGCCGATTGTGCCTGCTTGCCGGGCAGCGCCCTCTGGGCACGCGCTCGCCTGCGACGGGCTGTACGGAGAAGCGTCTTTCTCGAGTTCTGTTGCACTATGGCATTTCAATGTTCCTTAGCAGCCGTCCTAGACGTGTGGCGCACCGACGCCGCCCGTGAACGCCAACCGGTGCCGGCAACCCTGGTTCAACCGTCAAGACATTTTGCTAGTTCTTTGCCATTCAGCCGAATGGGAGTATGGACACGGAAGGAACTCGCGACCATTCATCCTTCTCGACGAGAAGGGTGAACGGAGGCATCCATATCGGTCGCGTAGAGGAAAAGCGTCTCTTTTGAAACGAGGGTCGTATGGGCCGAGTCGAGAACAAGGTCG
>DASTSI010000141.1:0-4049 GCA_035760745.1 Nitrospira sp.
CAGCATGGCGGCAAGGACCCATGGTGCGACGGGCCACCTCATTTCGAAGCTCCTCACGCGTTGATACGCTCCCTCGACGCGCGAATCATGGCATGGCTGTCTCGGGCCGCCATCTCAGCCAGGCAAGGATCGCAATAGCCATCGACGATCCGATAGGCGGAGGCTTCGAGCTGGCCGCGAGCCATGAAGGCAGTCGGGTCGATCCATTGATCCAGTGCCGAGCCCAGCTCGTCGTGAAGCGGCTGGATCCTCCAGCACGAGGCACACATCATCACGAGATTGGCCATGACCAGATCGTTCATGAGGCTCACGCTACACCTGGCCTTTCCGCGGTCTAACTAGGCGCAGTCCCAGATTGAAAGAACCCGCACCCTGGCACACACGGGCGGCCAGGAAATGGAGCGTCGAACCCCTCAAAAACAGGCACAGGAACGACCGTACGGTGCAGGCGGCCGTTCGTTCACCGACGTGTTCAGGCGGGCGACACCGGTCTGGGCATCGACGTACACGGTCTGGCTCTTGTTATTCTGATCGATCACTTCGATCTTCCAGATGGTCCGTCCTTCATCCTTACCCAGATCGGCCTCGGCCGCTTTGCCGGGCAGGGCTTTGGTGGCGCTCCTGATCGCCTCCTCCATGCTGATCTTCGCCGTGGCCTCCCTCCTTCGTGGTCGGTGAATGCCGCAACCGCGCCGGTTCCGGTTCCACCAGGTCCGGCTTCGTGCGTTCGAAAATCCCGGTCCGCACGCGACGCCAGATCGTGGAACGAATAGGTCTTACCCGCCCGCCGGGGGCTCGGCGGTCTGCTGATTGATGACGCTGAGTCGGTTATGAACCTCCCGGACGCCGAACACCGTTTCCGCCAAGCGCGTCGCTTCCCGCCGGGCGAGAGCGCTCGTCGCCGCACCTTCCAACGTCACCTCACCCTGCCGGACATGGACGACGATCAAACTATTCGCGGTCAACGGGCTTATCTGCATGACCCGCGTCACGGCGGTCTGGAGTTGAGCGTCACTCATGGTCTCGGGCCGGTCCTGCACGAGGACGTGCCCGGACGCAGCCGGAAGCCACACCGCGCAGGCGAAGACGACGGCGAAGGCGGCACTGGCCACGCGCACCATGTGCTTATTTCACCGGTCCCGGTTAAAACCGGGAACTGGGGAAGCCCCTGATTCCGGGCCGGATCGGTACCGCAGTTTCGATTTGCATCAGGACGAGGGAGCGGCCTTTGAGATCGTAGGAATCGCCCTCGGCCACGAGCGGTCCTCTGGCGGGAATGACATCCTGCATCGTGTCGAGCACCAGCAGCCATTGAACCTGCGGTGGGCGCGGCGGCAGCATGAACTGAATCGGCTCGTGGTGCGCATTCATCAGCAACAGAAACGTGTCATCGAGAATCGTGTGACCGAGATGATCCCGCTCCTCGATATGATCGCCGGCAAGCCGGACGCCCAGGCACCGAACATAGCCCTGGCCCCAGTCCTCCTGGGTCATTTCCTTTCCGTCCGGACGGAACCACGACAGGTCCTTGATGTCGGCGCCATAGATGCTGCGCCCCTGGAAGAACTGGCGCCGGCGAAACACGGGATGAGCGGCGCGCAACATGATGAGCGCGCTCGTGAAGGCGAACAACGCCTGCTCTTCGTTGGAGATTTCCCAATTGAACCAGCTGATCTCGTTGTCCTGGCAATAGGCGTTGTTGTTGCCCCGCTGCGTGCGCCCGATCTCATCGCCGCCGCAGAGCATGGGGACGCCCTGTGAGAGCAGCAGCGTCGCGAGCATGTTCCGCTGCTGCCTCCCGCGCAGGGCGAGGATTTCCGGGTTGTCGGTGGGTCCCTCGACGCCGCAGTTCCAGCTCTGGTTGTCGTCCGCCCCGTCTTTGTTGTCTTCCAAATTGGCTTCGTTGTGCTTGTGATCGTAGGAGACCAGGTCGCGCAGGGTGAAGCCGTCGTGGGAGACGACGAAATTGATGCTGGCGAACGGTCTTCGCCCGCTCGCTTCATACAAGTCGCTGCTGCCCGACAACCGATAGCCGAGTTCGCTCACCTGACCGCCGTCGCCTTTCCAGTACCGGCGAATCGTGTCGCGATACCGGCCGTTCCATTCTGCCCAGCCGGCGGGGAAGTTGCCGACCTGGTACCCGCCCTCTCCGATGTCCCAAGGTTCGGCGATCAGTTTCAGCTGCGAGAGGACGGGGTCCTGCTGGATGATGTCCAGAAAGCCGCCGAGCCGGTCCACGTCGTGCAGTTCGCGGGCGAGCGCGGCCGCGAGATCAAAGCGGAACCCGTCGACGTGCAACTCCAACGCCCAGTACCGGAGACTGTCCATGATGAGCTGCAACGTCCGCTGATGCTGGACATTCAGGGTGTTACCCGTTCCGGTGTAATCCATGTAGTAGCGGGGCTGCTCGGGAACCAGACGGTAGTATGCGGCGTTGTCGATCCCCCGGAACGAAAGCGTCGGCCCGAGATGGTTGCCTTCAGCGGTATGGTTGTACACGACGTCGAGGATCACCTCGATGCCGGCGCTGTGCAGGGTCTTCACCATCGTCTTGAATTGGTTGACCGCCCGGTCGGGATCCGAGGCATAGCGAGGCTCCGGGGCGAAGAAGCCGATCGTATTGTATCCCCAATAGTTCGTCAGACCCTTGTCGATCAAATGCTTGTCGGCGACGAACGCATGGACGGGCAGCAGTTCGATCGCCGTCACGCCCAAGCGCTGGAGATATTCGATCACCGGCCTCGTCGCCAAGGCCGCATACGTCCCGCGCAGGGTGTCCTGGATCAAGGGATGCCGCATGGTAAACCCGCGCACGTGCATCTCATAAATGACCGTCTCGCTCCACGCGCGCCTCAGCGGCCGATCGTCTCCCCACGTGAACGCCTGTTCGATCACGACCGACTTGGGGACCTGCGAGGCGTTGTTGCGCTCGTCGAACGATAGGTCGGCCTCCGGATCGCCGATGCGGTAGCCGAACATGGCCTCCGACCACTGGATCGTGCCGCGCAGCGCCTTGGCGTAGGGATCGATCAGCAACTTATTGGGGTTGAACCGATGACCGGCCGGCGGATCATGCGGACCATAAACACGATATCCGTACAGTTGGCCGGGCCTGACTTCCGGCAGGAACACGTGCCACACCTGATTGGTCCGCTCTTCGATCCGGACGCTATACGTCTCCTTCTCCTGATCCGGACGGTCGAACAGACACAGATCCACCCCGGTGGCATTCTCGGAAAAGAGAGCGAAATTCACTCCTTCTCCGTCCCAGGTCGCCCCCAAGGGATAGGGATGGCCGGGCCTTGCGGTGATTCTTGGCATTTACTCGACCTTTCGCACTACCCCTTCACCAGCAAGCTTGCGAGCTCTTCGGCATGCTCCTCTTCTTTGGCTGTCACTTCTTCCAGCAGGCGTCGGGTCGTGGGATCGTCTCCGCCGAGGAATTCGATGATCTGCCGGTAGCTGTCGATCGCAATCCGTTCGGCGATCAAATCTTCTTTGATCATGTCCTCCAGCGACGTCCCCTCGGCGTATTGCGAATGGCTGCGATCGAGCAAGCCTTCGGGGGAGAGATTCGGCCGTCCTCCGAGTTGGACGATCCGCTCGGCAATCGAGTCGGCGTGCTTCTGCTCCTCCTTGGCATGCTCGAGAAATTCGGCCTTGACGCTTTCCGAATTGATGCCCTGCGCCATGAAATAGTGCCGTTTATACCGGAGCGTGCAGACCAATTCGGTCGCCAGCGCTTCGTTCAGCAGGCGCAGAATCACCGATGCCTTTTCCTTAAGACTCTCCGTTACGGCTCCATCCTCGATATGTTTGCGCGCTCGTTCCCGTATGGCTTTCACGTCGAGCACGAACTGTCCGTTTTTCATCGCAGGCTCCTCCTCTTCCTTGCTTTCAATAGGTGAACGTTCAAAACGTTCAATAGGTGACGAGCGGTGGGCAGTCAGTGGTGTGCGGCAAAGACCGGGGCGAATGCTCGAACCTGGCGTCCTGACGCCGCGCTTCACCGTCGCACATCGTTCAGCCAAGCGGCAGCCGTCTGCGGC
>DASTSI010000142.1:0-3887 GCA_035760745.1 Nitrospira sp.
AAAGGGGCGCCCCAGGAGATTAAAGCCATCATCCCGAAGAAGGCGGCGCACGAGATGCGGCGCCTCCTGGAGGAGGGAGGCGACGGCGAACCGCTCATCGGGTTCACGAAAAACCTGATGATTTTTCGGAAAAGCGGGCTCCTCTTGACCTCGCGCCTGATGGAAGGGAGCTACCCGAATTACCAGCAAGTGATTCCGAAGGAAAGCAACAGGAAGATCACCGTCAATCGACTCGAGCTCGAGAGCGCGTTGCGGCGGGTGTCGGTGTTGTCCAAGGACAAGGCCAATGCCGTGAAGCTCTCCTTTGCGCCCGGCCACCTCACGCTCTTCTCGAGCAACCCCGATTATGGCGAAGCGACGGAGGAACTGCCCGCCCGATATGACGGCGAGACCTTGCACACGGGCTTCAACGCCCGCTATCTGCTCGACGTGTTCGCCGTTATGGATGGAGAAACGATCTCGCTGGGGATGGACGGCGCGCTCAGCCCTTGTTTGATCGAGGAAGCGGAAAGCCCGGGCTTCAAGTGCGTCGTCATGCCGATCAAAATATGAGACCCGGGCCCAAGAGTCGGAGAGCGAAGGTGAACGCGTTCGCACGGCGTCTCTCCGTCAGGCCCTCACGTGGATTGTAGGAGGCGAATGGCGACGAAAGAGTCAGAGCCCGCAGCAGACCAGCCCCGTCAGGCGAAGCCCGACAGCTACAGCGCCGATCAGATCAAGGTGCTGGAGGGCCTGGATGCGGTCCGCAAGCGCCCGGCGATGTACATCGGGAGCACGGGCGTGGACGGGCTGCACCACCTCGTCTACGAAGTGGTCGACAACAGCGTCGACGAGCACATGGCCGGGTTCGGGGAAGCCATTGAGGTGACCATCCATATCGACGGCAGCGTGACCGTGATCGACAACGGGCGGGGCATTCCGACCGGCATGCATCCGACCCAGAAAAGATCGGCCGCCGAAGTCGCCCTCACGGTGCTGCATGCGGGAGGCAAGTTCGAGCAGGGCGCCTACACCGTGTCCGGAGGTCTGCACGGCGTCGGCATTTCAGTCGTGAACGCGCTGTCGGAATGGCTCGAGCTCGAGATCTGGCAGGACGGGCAGGTGTTCGAGCAACGCTACGAACGCGGGAAACCGAACGCCCCGCTCAAGAGCACGGGAATCACGAAGCGCCGCGGAACGAAGGTTCGGTTCAAGCCCGACGGGCAGATCTTCGAGACGCTGGAGTTCAGCTATGACGTTCTGGCCCAGCGCCTGCGCGAGCTGGCCTTCCTGAACAAAGGCCTCGCCATCACGCTCAAGGACGAACGGAAGGAGCCCGCCAAGGAGCAGACGTTTCTCTACAAGGGCGGCATCGTCTCGTTCGTAGAGCACCTCAATGAAGCGAAGACCCCGCTGCACAAGCCCATCTACGTCAAGGTGGAAAAGCCGGAGATGATCCTGGAGGTGGCGCTTCAGTACAACGACAGCTACGCCGAGAACCTCTTCTCGTTCGCGAACAACATCAACACCCAGGAGGGCGGCACGCACCTCGTCGGATTCAAGGCGGCGTTGACCAGGACGATCAACAACTACGCGAACGCCAACGATCTCTTGAAGAAAGAGACGGAGTCCCTCACCGGCGATGACGTGCGCGAGGGCTTGACGGCCGTGGTGAGCGTGAAAGTCCGCAACCCGCAGTTCGAAGGCCAGACGAAGGCGAAGCTGGGCAACAGCGAGGTGAAGGGCGTCGTGGAAGCGGCCGTGAACGACGCGCTCGGCACGTACTTCGAAGAGAACCCGACGGTCGCGCGCAAGATCATCGGCAAGGCTCTCGACGCGGCCCGCGCGCGGGAAGCGGCGCGCAAGGCGAAGGATCTGATCCGCCGAAAGAGCGCACTGGACGGCGGGTCGCTGCCCGGCAAGCTGGCGGACTGTTCCGAAAAGGATCCGGCCGTCAGCGAGCTGTACATCGTCGAGGGAGATTCGGCCGGCGGATCCGCCAAGCAGGGACGCGACCGAAAATTCCAAGCGATCCTTCCCCTGAAGGGCAAGATCCTCAACGTGGAAAAAGCGCGGTTCGACAAGATGCTGACGAGCGATGAGATCCGCACGCTCATCATGGCGCTCGGCACCGGTATCGGCCGCCGCCGCGAGGAAGGCGACAAGTCGGACAAGGACGTGTTCGACATCGCGAAAGCGCGGTATCACAAGATCATCCTCATGACGGACGCGGACGTGGACGGCAGCCACATCCGCACGCTGTTGTTGACGTTCTTCTTCCGGCAGATGCCCGAATTGATCGAGCGCGGCTACATCTATATCGCTCAGCCGCCGCTGTTCAAAGTCAAGAAAGGCAAGAGCGAACGGTATCTCAAGGACGAAGCCGCGCTGAACGAGTACCTCGCCGACCTCGCCGTCGAGGACGTCGAGGTGTACTTGGAAGGGACGCAGGGATTCGTCACGGGACGCCGGCTCCTGCCGATCCTCAAGAAACTGATCTCGTTCGAGACGCTCTTGGCACGTCAAAACAAGAAGCCGTACGAGGCGGCGATGCTGCGCGCATTCGTCGCGGAACCGGGGTTGGACCGGGATCTCCTGAAAAATCAGGCGGCGCTCGGAGAAGCGGTCGAAAACGTCAAACGAACCCTGGCGATCGTGTTCCCGAAGCTGGAACCGACGCTCGAAATCCAGCCCGACGAGGAGCACCAATCGAACAAGGTCGTAGGCCGTCTCCAGGCCAGCGGCGTGTTGCATGCGCTGGAGGTGACACACGAGCTCGTCGCCTCGGCGGACTTCCGCGAATTGCAGAAGTTGTCGCCGTCGGCGACTGGACTGGGCCGGTTGCCGTTCAAGCTCAAGGCCAAAGGCCAGGAGCAGGTGCTGACCTCGACGGCCGAGCTCGTCAGGACGATATTGGACCTCGGAAAGCAAGGGCTGAGCATTCAGCGGTATAAAGGATTGGGCGAGATGAATCCGGACCAGCTGTGGGAAACGACGATGAATCCGGAGATGCGGACGCTGCTTCGGGTCAAGCTCGAGGACATGACGGGCGTCGACGAAATCTTCACGATTTTGATGGGCGACGAAGTGGAGCCGCGCCGGAATTTCATCCAGGCGCATGCGCTCGAAGTGCGGAATCTGGATGTCTAGCGGGTCCCGCCGCCGGTTGAGGAGCGCATCGGCACCCGCCCCTTTCGACCCTGCGGCGCGGACACGGGAAGCGACTCCCTTGGTCGTGTCGTCGTCACACCCCGATAGAAGGAGAATCAGAGCACATGCCGCCGGATGAACGATTAGGCCAGATCGCCATCGAAGACGAGATGCGGTCGTCCTACCTCGATTACGCCATGAGCGTCATCGTGGGACGAGCCCTCCCCGACGTCCGCGACGGCCTGAAGCCGGTGCATCGCCGGATCCTCTTCGGCATGAGCGAAATGGGTCTCACGCACAATCGCGCATACCGCAAGTCCGCCAAGATCGTCGGCGAGATCATGGGCAACTATCATCCTCACGGCGACTCGGCGATCTATGACACCCTCGTCCGTATGGCGCAGGACTTCAACATGCGCTATCCGCTGGTGGATGGTCAGGGCAACTACGGCTCCATGGACGGCGATTCGCCTGCCGCGATGCGGTACACCGAAGCGCGCATGACGAAGCTTGCCGAGGAGATGCTCGCCGACATCGACAAGGAGACGGTGGACTTCGGGCCGAACTACGACGAGTCGAGACAGGAGCCGCTGGTCCTTCCCACGAAAGTGCCCAACCTCCTGATCAACGGCGCGGGCGGCATCGCCGTGGGGTATGCGACGAACATTCCCACGCACAATCTGGGCGAGGTGGTCGAAGGCCTGCTGGTGTTGATCGACAATCCCGATGTGACGGTGGCGCAGTTGATGCAGAAGATC
>DASTSI010000143.1:0-25806 GCA_035760745.1 Nitrospira sp.
GTCCGGTGCCGTCCCTCCGCCCCCGCTCCCAAGATCCTCCTATCTCAGCGCCGAACGTGCGCCCCGCAGCTCCAGAGCTCTAGCCGACGCCGTCCACATCACCTACGGATGCCGGCCGTCTTTTGAATTCGGCAAAGACCGCACCATCCGTACGCGGCAATGAGGTTCGATCTAAGGGAAGGTCACAACGCGAAGTCCGCCCAGAGGAAGGTGTGATCGGATGGATCTTTCGCGCGGCGGGGCTCGAGATCGACTTCGACCTTCACACACTTGTCGGCGAGCGGCGCAGTGGCCAGGATATGATCGATTCGCCAGCCCTTATTGGCATCCAGGGAGCTCGGCGCTCGATAATCCCAGAACGTATATTGTTGCCGGTCGGGGTAGAGCCGCAGGAAGACGTCGTGAAATCCCCAGGCCTTCGTCTCTTCGTACGCCGCCCTGACAGCCTCGTGGTAGCAGACGTGCTTGAGGTGTTTTTCGGGGCTATGCACGTCGATGGGTCGTGGGGCCACATTCATGTCACCGCACCAGATTGCCGGGCGATCGGGCGACAAATGCCGCTCAAAATACGCCCCAAGGCGTTTGTACCACTCGAGTTTGTACGCATACTTGAGGGAGCCGATCTCATACCCTTGAGGGACATACGTGTTGAGAATCGAGATGCCGTCGATAAGCACATGAAGGAGCCGAGATTCGTCCGCTTCGCCCCCGTCATCGAACCCCGCACGGATGACGTCCGGCTTCTTCCGGCTGAGGATCGCCACGCCGTTGTAGGATTTCATGCCGCGAAAGGTGAGTTCGTACCCCGTGGCGGCGAAGGCCAACAGCGGGAATTCGCTGTCCTGCACCTTCGTCTCCTGAAGACAAAGGACATCCGGCTTCTGCCGTTCCAGCCATTCCAGAACGATCGACAGCCGTTTCCGGAGCGAATTGACGTTGAACGTGGCGATTTTCACGAAGGAGGCTACTCCGCTCGGGGTCGGGCATCGTAACAAACGCGCGCAGGTCCAACAAGCGCCTCGCCGGTGAGCAGAGGCGATGTCCCGGCCCAGCGGGAGGTACATGGGCCGGGAGCCCGAGCAATGGCCCGGTCAGTTGGTCGGGGCAGGAGCGGGAGCCGGGATAGATGGTACCGAAGATTTCAGGTTCTCCCCCGCCGCTTTCACCGCGTCTTCCTGGCTCTTGGCTTTCGCTTTCATTTCGTCCCGCTTGGCTTTGATCTTCGCTTTGTGCTCCTTCTTGATCTGCTTCATCTCTTCTTTTTTCGCCTTCATCTCGGACTTCATCGCGTCCTTCTCCGCCTTCAGGTCCGATTTCATCTGCTCCATTTCACTCTTCATCGCATCATCGGCCATGGCAACCACGCCCGTGCCGACGAGACACAAGGCCGCTATCGCAATCACGATCAACCTTCGCATAAGAACCTCCTTGATAGATGGCTGTCGGTTAAATTCGCCTGTTCCGCGCCGCAGACTCTCACGAGCGCGGGAGGCTGTCAAGTTCGGGTGGGAGAGGCAAGTCAGAGAATGCGGGGTTCAAGACAGGAATCGCCGCAGGATCGCCTGTTCCACCCGCGAACGACCACGGTCGGGTGCGGGAAACCGCAAGACCAGGTTGATGCGCCCCTGATCGGACAACTGGATGGTGATGCGAGGCTCTGGCGATGGAGCTTCGAGGAGGTTCGTTTGCTCCAAGAGCTTCATGTGTCGGCTGGCTTCCGCCATGAAAGGTGCACATTCGGCCTTCGCCGCATCCAGCAGCCGCCGCTCGGCGTCCTGCCAATTTTCCTCGGCTTTCAAGGGTATGGTGAGCGTGTACAGGCCATATTCCTGCGCGGGATTCTCCTTGACGAGGGCGTTTGTGAACAGCAGGCTGTTCGGAAAAATCGTCACGCGCCCCGTATAGAGGTGCGAGGATTGTCCGGGCCCGATTTCCAGCAACTTCGTGGCGAACATGTCATGGTCCAGTACCACGCCGCGGTGTCCCGCGATTTGAATGCGGTCTCCGACCGCATAGACTTTTCCTCCGACGCGGAGCGCCGACCCGCTCCAGCATAAGATGAGCTCCTTCGTCGCGAGCACCAGGGCCGCGGCGAGGGCGACGAGCGACACGGCAAACGCCTGGATTTCGTGAGCCCAGATGACCACGAGGCCGATGACGAGCGCAAAGACCACCGAATTCCGCGTCGTCACGACCCACCGTCGTTTGGCCTCCATGGACAGCTCGGGACTGCGCGCGATCCATCGCACCATCAATGCGCGGATGACGAGCAGGGACACCAAGAGTATGACGGATTTGAGTCCGTCCAGGACGACGGAGCTGTCGAAGTGAAGCCATCCTTCCTGCCCAGCGCTCACCTATGACCTCGCCATCGCTCGACGCCGCGAAACGACGTGCGGACGCCCAGACGATCCGCTCTTGCCCGACGCACCACTCATGCTTACCAGCCCTCGGGGCGACGTGCCAGAAAATTTTGAGTCTGCCGGCGACGACCACCGTGATTCGGCCTGTGGCGAGTTGCCGGAGGGTCGGGCGGATCGCGAGGGTGGCCGGGGCGCGAATAGCGGACTCGTACTGCCTTGCCCGGAGAAACAGAGCCGGTTCACCAAGAAACATCTATTCACTGTTCAGGAGCGTTTCTCGCGTGCCGGGTACACACTCCTCGCGCTTCCACTGTTTGAGCACTTTTTGTTCATTGAATGTGAGCGTGTATCGATAACAATAGAGCGTTTCTTTTGGACCTTGGCCCGGCTTTCCCAAGAGCGACGTCGCCTGCTGAGTGGCGCTCGACAATCCGGAAAAATGCAGCACGCTCAGCTCCCGTTCTCTGACCGGCACGCGGTATGTCCATACGGTATCACCGCCGAGCGCGGGCGTCTTCGCCGTGTGCGGCGGCCCGAGTTTCTCCACCACCTCATCTTGCGTCAGTCGATTGAGCCCTTTGTTGAAGTACCCGTCTCTCCACGGTCCGCCGCAGGCTGTGAGCAGCCCGACCACGAGGAGGATGCACCACGCAAGGCGGGGAGCGGACATCGGCTTCATGGTTTACGGGATTCTCTGAGCTCCTGCATGCGCTTGACCGAGCAGTAGAGCGCATATCCTTGTGCGAGCATGCCGGTGACGAGGAGCCCCAGGGCGGTCTGCAGCCAGCGCGACGCGGGATCATCGAGGCCATAGATCCCGATTACAAAGCCCAGCGCAATCGAGATGATGCCGGCGAACCGCGCCACCATGGCGCTCGTACGCCACCTCGACGAGAGCGGCTGATTGATGGGTGGCGGCATCCGAGTACGCTACACCGGTTGGCGAGACCGTTCAACCCCGCTGGGCCCGAACGCGACGGGCCCGCAGCTCCAGCGCCATCGCTTCATCTCGCCGGCCGAGCTTCTTCAACACCGTGGCGAGATCGTCCATCGTCTTCGCCACTTCGGGATGCGCGGACCCGAGCGCCTTCTCACGAATCGCCAGGGCGCGGCGGTACAGCGGTTCAGCGCGCTCCGGCTGGCCTTGCGACACACGGAGTTGCGCGAGATTGACCAGGCCCAAGGCCACGTCGGGATGGTCGGGGCCCAAGAGCCGTTCTTTGATGGCCAGCGCCCTGGTCAACAGCGGGTCGGCCTCCGCGTATTGCCCGTACATTCTGTGCAGCACGCCCAGATTGTTCAACGTCGCGGCAACGTCGGGATGGTTTTCGCCATGCACCGTTTGATAAATCTTCAGTGCGCGAAGGTACTCCGGCTCCGCTTCGAGGTGTTTGCCCTGGCCCGCGTAGACTTGCGCGAGTTGCGAGAGGCTGACCGCGACGCGGCGATCCTCCGGCCCGCTCTCCTCGGCTTTTTTGACCGCTACACGGAAGATCCGCTCCGCCTCGGCGTAATTCCCCTGTTCAACCGCTCGCTGGCCTGCCGCCATCGCAGACTCCCACGTTTGTTGCTCGCAGCCGGCCGCGGCGGTCAGCACGAGAAGAGCTGGCATGATCCATCTCGTCATTGAGCACGCTTCAGCTGTTCGGCGATCGATTCAGCCGGATCGGTCACGATCTCGGCCAGCGTCGGATGATAATGCGGCATCCGCAACAGATCGAACACCGTGCCACGATAGTACATCACCGCGATCAACTCGTGAATCAGTTCCCCGGCTTCCGGCCCTACGACCTGGGCGCCCAAGAGCTCGCCGCCGTCCGGAGCGGCCAGCAGTTTCACGAATCCATGACGGTTGCCGCGGCACATCGCCTTCCCGTGATCGCTGAACGGCGAGGAGGCGGCAAGATAGGGTACGTTTCGAGCGCGGCAGGCGGCTTCTCCGAGGCCCAGCACGGCGATTTGCGGATCGGTGAAGATCACCTCGGTCACGAGGCGGTCGTCGAAGAGCCGCGGCTGGTCGTCCGGATGGCAGGCGTTGCCCGCCGCGAGTTCTCCCTGCTGAATGGCGATGTGGACGATGTCATAGAGGTTGGTGACATCCCCCGCGGCGAAAATGTGCGGTTGCGAGGTCCGCATGGCCCGGTCGACGACGACGCGTCCCCCGCGAACTTCGACGCCGGCCTGCGCGAGATTCAGCGACTCGACGTTCGGCCTGCGGCCCAGCGCTTGGAGAATCTCCTCGCCCGCGACGCGTGTAGGCCGGCCGTGATGAAGAAAACGAACTTCTTTCGCGGCCCCGGATTTCGACACGCGCTCGAGTGCGGTGCCGGTGAAGACCCGCACCCCTTCTTCGCGGAGCGCGATCTCGAGCGCCCGGCCCACGTCCGGGTCAAGGTGCGAAAGCAAACGCGGGCTCCGCTGAACGATCGTGACTTCCGTCCCGATTCGCGCGAAGAACTGCCCGAATTCCAATCCCACCGGACCCGCACCGAGGACAATCAAGGAAGAGGGCTGGTCCCGCACGTCGAGCAATTCGTCGCTCGTGACAAAGCCCGTCTCATGGAGCCCGGGAATGGCGAGGTCATTCGGCACGGAACCGGTCGCGATGATGAATGCCCGCGCAGTCAACCGGTGCGGACCGGCACGGAGCACGAAGGGCGACAGGAACGACGCCGCCTCTTCGTAGAGCGAGAACCGAGGGTCCCGAAGCTGTCCAATGCGATACTCGGCACATTCCTGGACCACCCGGTCTTTCCGGGCAACGATGGCCTTGAGGTCGGCGTTCACTGCGACCGGCGAAAGACCGAATTCTCCGGCCCGGCGCATCAAGGATGCGACTTCCGCCGTGCGGAGGATCGCCTTCGTCGGCATGCAGCCCCGCAGGATACACAGCCCCCCGAGGGGGCCCTGATCGACGATTGCGACGTCGGCCCCCGCGTCCGCAGCGGTCCGCGCGGCCGCATAACCGGCCGATCCGCCGCCGATGACAATCACGTCATGGCGCGTGTCCATCTGAGTTCGCTCTTGATCCTGTGTGAAGACCGTCCGATAGTACCAAGGCGCGAGAATACCGCATGATCAAGCCGGGCCGCTATCGCCACTACAAGGGACAAGAATACGAGGTCCTGGGTCTCGCCCGCCACACGGAGACCGAGGAGGAATACGTCGTCTACCGTGCCCTCTATGCCGAGCGAAGACTCTGGATCAGGCCGCGAGCGATGTTCGAGGAGCAAGTCCTCGTCAATGGAACATGCGTCCCGCGGTTCGAGCGGATCGACGATCCGCCAGGCAGCCTGGGGCAGCGGTGAGCGGCTACACCGTGGTCCACCGGGAGAAGGTCGCCGCCTGCCCGACCGTGGCTCCCCTCTGGTCCCGCACCGTCCACACCACCGCGTTCTCGATCAGGAATCTCCGTCCGGTCGACGTGATGCGCACCCCCTGATACTGCTCGAAGTAGCCTCGTGTTTTGGCCGCTTCCAACATCCGTTCTCGCTCGACTTGCTCGGCCGGTTCAGCGGTCAATCGAGACGGCGTCCGGACGAACTCGTTCCAGGTCATTTCCCAGAGGCGCAATGCGGCCTCGTTACCATAATTCAGGACGGGGTCGGTCTCTGTGCCGTGCGAGACGACAATGAAGCGCGCTTCGAACAGGGCCCGGGCACGGCGCTGCACATCGCTCTCCGGTTTGATCAGATCGCGACTCGTCCAATAACGGTAGCTGTCCACCAGCCATTGGCTCCACTCGATCACCTGCGGATCCAGCCAGACCGGCGCCGTCATGGACGGGTGGTACCACGCCTCGCCGAGGGAAGACAAGGTGCACGCCCTTTCAACCGCCCGGGGCATCTCTGTATAATGTCGCTCCCTGAAACTTGGAACTGCAGGAGTGCGGATGGCAGGCAAGACCCTCTTCGATAAAATTTGGGAATCCCACGTCGTCCGTGCCGAGCCGGACGGCACGACCCTTCTCTACATCGATCGACAACTGGTGCATGAGGTGACGTCGCCCCAGGCCTTTGAAGGGCTGAGGCTCGCGGGCCGGCGTCCGCGACGTCCCCGGACGACGCTGGCGGTCCCCGATCACAATGTGCCGACCACCGACCGCCGGCTGGGAATCGTCGATCCGGTGAGCGCAGTTCAGGTGCAAACGCTGGAGGACAACTGCCGGGAATTCGGCATCACGCTCTTCGGCATGGGGGACCTGCGCCAGGGCATTGTCCACGTCATCGGACCGGAGCAAGGATTCACCTTGCCCGGGACGACGATCGTCTGCGGCGATTCGCACACCTCGACACATGGCGCGTTCGGGGCGTTGGCCTTCGGGATCGGAACGAGCGAGGTGGAGCACGTCCTCGCCACGCAATGTTTGATCCAGAAGCGGCCCAAAACGATGGAGATTCGCGTGGACGGCACGCTCTCGGATCGGTGCTCGGCCAAAGACGTCGTCCTCGCCATCATCGCCAAGATCGGCACCGCGGGAGGAACCGGCTATGTCCTTGAGTACACCGGCTCCACGATCCGCGCGCTGAGCATGGAAGGGCGGATGACGCTCTGCAACATGTCGATCGAAGGAGGGGCACGAGCCGGCATGGTCGCGCCCGACGAGAAAACCTTTTCCTATCTGGCCGGAAGGCCGCTGGCCCCGAAGGGAGCATCGCTCGACCGGGCGATGACGACTTGGCGCGAACTCCGGACCGATGCCGATGCCCGCTATGACGCCACGGTGACGTTGCAGGCCGAAGATCTCGCCCCCCAAGTGAGTTGGGGGACGAGCCCGGGGATGGTCGTTGGCGTCGACGCGAGAGTGCCGGACCCGCGCATGATGGCGGACGACAAAGCTCGCCAGGCGGCCGAGCGCGCATTGGAATACATGGGACTGCGCCCCAACATGCCGATCACCGATATTGCGATCGATAAAGTCTTCATCGGGTCCTGCACGAATTCTCGCATGGAAGATCTCCGGCTGGCCGCGGCTTTCACGAAAGGTAAGAAAGTCGCGCAGGGCGTCCACGCCATGGTCGTTCCCGGCTCGGGGCTCGTCAAGCGGCAGGCCGAAGCCGAAGGGCTGGACCGCATTTTCACCGAAGCCGGCTTTGAATGGCGGGAAGCGGGTTGCAGCATGTGCTTGGCGATGAACGCCGACGTGCTGAAGCCCGGAGAGCGCTGCGCCTCGACCAGCAATCGGAATTTCGAAGGTCGTCAGGGTGCGGGAGGACGGACGCATCTCGTATCGCCGCTTATGGCGGTGGCCGCTGCAGTCGAGGGACATTTCGTGGACGTCAGACATTGGGGATGAACCAGATGCAGCCTTTTACGACACTGACCGGATTGGTGGCCCCGCTGGACCGCGTGAACGTCGATACCGATCAGATCATCCCGAAGCAGTTCTTGAAGACGATCAAGCGGACCGGCCTACGGGAGGGTCTCTTCTACGACTGGCGAAGAAAGCCCGACGGCTCCTTGGATCCGGCATTCTTTCTCAACCAAGCCCGCTATCACGGAGCGACGATCCTCTTGACTCGAGACAATTTCGGCTGCGGATCCTCTCGCGAACATGCGCCGTGGGCGTTGCTCGATCAGGGCTTCCGCTGCGTCATCGCGACCAGCTTCGCCGACATTTTTTACAATAACTGTCTCCAGAATGGGATTCTGCCCGTCGTGCTGAAGTCCGAAGACGTGCAGACTCTCTTGAAGGAAGTGTCGGCCACCGAGGGCTACCGCCTCACCATCGACCTCGCGCACCAAGTGGTGAGCACACCCAGCGGGACCACCTATCGCTTCGACATCGAGCCCTTCAGGAAAGATTGCCTCTATCGCGGCCTGGACTCCATCGGGTTGACCTTGGAGCACGAGGCCGCCATCGCCTCCTATGAAGCGCGGCGGAAATCAGAGGCTCCCTGGCTCTTCGAGGACGTGGGGACAAGGTCCTGACGGGTGAGACGCCCGTTCATGTGGAAAGAATTTTTGCCGTTCCCTTAGCCCGGAGGTGCCGGTGCAGTGGTCGGCGATCCTGTTTCCGGTCGCGTGGCTCTGGAAGCCGAAGGTGTTCGTCACGGTGCTCCTGTTCGGTGCGGCAGCGTACCTGCTCATCGCCTTCAACTACAGTTACTCCGACGGCAACCGCGCCGGCTACATTCAAAAATTTTCCAAAAAGGGATGGATCTGCAAAACGCACGAAGGCGAATTGGCGATGACCACTGTGCCGGGTACGGCCCCCATCCTCTGGGAATTCACGATCTGGGACGGCGCCGTCGCGGCCCAGTTGGCGCAAACAATGGGAAAGCGGGTGATCCTGCACTATAAGGAATATCGGTATCTCCCGACGAATTGCTTCGGCGATACGACGTATTTCGTGGACCGCGTCGAGGTCCAGGAGTAGGCGTCGTCTCTCGGCGGCGCGCCTCGCGTTCTTTTCCGGGCCTCAGTGCCGCTCATAACCACCGCTTCTTTCTGAAGACCATCAACATCCCGACCCCGACGATCAGCATCGAGGCAAGCACGAGCGGATACCCCCAAGGAGACTTGAGCTCGGGCATGTATTCGAAGTTCATGCCGTAGATGCTTGCGATGAAGCTCAACGGCATGAACACCGTGGTGATGACCGTAAGCACCCGCATGACGGCATTGAGCCGGTAGCTCACGCTCGAGAGATAAATATCGAGGCTCGCCGACACCATTTCCCGCAGCGTTTCTATGGTGTCGACGACCTGGGTCACGTGATCGTAGACGTCCCGGAAGAAGATCTTGGTGGCATGCTCGAGGAAGGGGCAGTCCGATCGAGAGAGGTTGTTCATCACATCGCGGAGAGGCCAAACGGCGCGGCGGAGGAAGAGCAACTGGCGCTTCAACGCGTGGATGTCGCCCAGCGTGTCGGGCTTCGGGTCGGCGACGACAACCTGCTGCAGCGCTTCGATCTTCTCGCCCACGGCCTCCAGGACGGCGAAATAGTGATCCACGATCGAGTCGATCAATGCGTGGAACAAGGCATCGGCGCCTGCCTGGCGCAACCTCCCTTTGCCACCGCGAAGCCGCTCACGGACGGGTTGGAAGACATCCGTTCCGTTTTCTTGAAAGGAGAGGACGAAGTTACGGCCCAGCACGAGGCTGACTTGTTCGACCAAGAGGTCCTGGCGCTCTGTCAGGCTCAGCATCTTGGTGACGAGATAGAAATAGCTTTCGTAATCGTCGAGCTTGGGACGCTGATCGGTATTGGCAATGTCTTCGAGAAGCAGCGGATGCAGTCCGAATTGCTTGCCGAAGGTCTCCAGCACGTCTGCTCGGTGGACGCCACCGACGTTGACCCACAGGACCGATTCGTCGCTCGGAGGCCCGAGAAGGTCCGGTTGGTCTACCTCGCGCTCCTCGCAACTCACCGCCGTATAATGAAACACGGTTATGTGGACCTTCTCGGCCCGCTTCTCCCCGATGTGGATCAGGGTTCCCGGCGGAAGACCCGTCTTTTTTGACCGTTTCTGAACCAGCGTCATGGACAAGCAGAGATCCCGGGCGTGGCGGGCACCGAACGCGGTCCGTCGGCTGTGCTTGTACGATGCTTTCACACGGGGGTCAAGGGCCGAGGCCAGACTTTCCTCTTTGCGCCACATCTTCGACCTGATACGCTGCATCGAGGAGCGCAGGCATGGAACGCGAATTACAGCTGCTCGTCGATTCGGTCAACGAGGCCGGACGCCGGGCCTTGGAATTGGCCCGCACGGGATTCGACGTTCACATGAAGCACGACCGCTCCCCCGTCACGACGGCCGACCTGGAGGTCGAACGGATACTCCATGCCATGCAGCGCAGGCATTTTCCCGATGACGGCTGGCTGTCTGAAGAATCCCCCGACGATTTGTCGAGATTGAACCGCCCCCGCGTATGGATTATCGATCCAATCGACGGCACCAAGGCTTACGTCAACGGCCTGCCCGAGTTCTGCATCTCGGCGGCGCTCGTCGAGCGGGGCAGCCCGGTCTTGGCCGCGATCCTCAATCCTTCCACCGATGAGTTGTTCACGGCCATCAACGGCAAAGGGCTCTTCCTCAACGGGACCCCGGTTCGACCGCCGAAGCCCGGAACATTCCCCGTCGTGATGGTGAATCCCTGGGAGCATCGCCGAGGACGCTGGCAGGCGCTCCACCAGACGGTCGATTGCCGGCCCATGTATTCCATCGCCAACGCGCTCACGCTCGTGGCGGCGGGTCGTGTCGCCGGCGCCATCACCGCCGAACCGGAAAACGAATGGGACCTGGCGGCAGCCGTGCTTCTCATTCAAGAGGCGGGCGGCAGAATCGAGGATGCCGTAGGCCGTTCCTTTTCCTTCAACCAACCGAAGCCTCGATTTCGCGGCCTGATTGCCCTCGCGCCGGGAACCGATGACGGCTTGTATCGCGTGCTCAGCACGCAGGTCGCCGAAGCGGCCGGGCAGAGACTCCATTCATGACCCAACAGAACGCGGTTGCCGTGATCGGAACGGGCATCCTGGGACGGGCCGTGGCGGAACGCCTGTGCCGCGAAGGCCGATCAGTGCTCGCGTACAACAGAACCGCGTCCAAAGCCCGGCCGCTGGAGACGTTGGGCGTCACTGTGGTTTCCGAGCCGGAGCAGGCGATCGCTCAGGCGAGCGTGTCGCTGCTCTTTCTCTCCGATGCTGAAGCCATCAGATCCGTGCTCTTCGCCCCGCATTGTGCCGAAGCGGTCCGAGGAAAGACGATCATACAGATGGGAACGATCGGCGCCGACGAGAGCCGCGCGCTCCGCGACGATATTGTGAGGCTGGGAGGAGACTATTTCGAGGCGCCGGTGCTGGGCAGCATGACGGAAGCCCGAGCGGGAACGCTGCTCGTCATGGTGGGCGGAACAGAGGCGCAGTTCGATGCCTGGGGGCCGATCTTCAGGTCACTGAGCCGTCATCCTGTCCACGTCGGCGCCGTGGGCAAAGCCGCCGCGCTCAAACTCGCGCTCAACCAACTCATCGCCTCGGAAACCGCAGCATTCGCGCTCAGCTTGGGGCTGGTGCGTCGCGCGGACGTTTCTATCGAACTCTTCATGGACATCTTGCGCAAGAGCGCCCTCTACGCGCCCACCTTCGACAAGAAACTGCCGAGGTTTCTCGCTCGAAACTATGCGCATCCCAACTTTACCACCAAGCATCTGCTGAAAGACCTCATGCTGTTCCTCGGTGAGGCAAAACGAGCGCGCCTTGATGCAGGGGCTCTGGAAGCCGTAGGCGGACTGCTGAGGAGGACGATTGAGCGGGGACTCGACGGGGGCGATTACTCCTCGATCTACGAAACAATCGATCCCCCGGAAGGGGACCCGAACCTCACTGGATAGCCAACGCACCCGACCTTGCCTGGGAGAGGATCCTCGTCATATGAAACGTCCCTCCCTTCTGGGAAGGAGTACGATCTTGCCCGATTCTCGTGTACCACCACCGCCCTTCCCCTTCTGAAAAATCGGGGGAAAGTTCAATGGTAAACCCACCCTCCCGGTCGTTTTCTTCCTGGTACCACATGCCGTGCCATGTGCTGCCCGACAAGCCGAGGGTCTTGAAGCGACCGTCCTTCCATGCATACGTGCCGTTACCTTGCTCGTCCAGCCTCAGCATCACGACGGCTCCGTCCTCATATTCCCATTCACCCGCCAGCGCAGACAGGTCGTCAAACTGATTGGGCGTCGCCACGACCGGCTCCGGCAGACGCTGCAGGGGCGTCTGCGTACAAGCCGGAGTCGAGACCAGTGCACCGGCGATCAGGATCAGCGTATAGAACGATCGACACATACCGTTTTTTGTACCATGCTATCGGCGGTCACACAAGGGTGCGGGGAAAATGCAAATCAGGAAAGCCGTGCAAACCGGCGACACACGTCGTCGAGATCCGTATCCGTCTTGGCAAAACTAAAGCGAATGAAGCGTCCTCCCTCCGGTCCCGAGAAGAAGGCTTCTCCTGGCACACCCGCAACGCCGATCTGCTGCAAGAGGTGCATCGCGCGCTCTTTGCCGGTTCGCCCCGGGAGCCGGGACGCATCGGCCAACACGTAGTAGGCACCCTGCGGCACGATAGGCGGCAGCCCAGCCCGCTTCAGCGCCTCGCAGAACCGGTCGCGTTTACGTTGATAGTCGGCCTTGAGTTGTCGGTAGTACAAGGCCGGTAATTGGCGAATCCCCGCTGCGACACCGGCCTGAAGCGGCGTGGGGGCACAGACATACAGCAAGTCGTTCATGGCGCCAATGGCGTGCGCCCACCGCCCGGATGCCACCGCGTACCCGATGCGCCAGCCGGTGACGCTGAACGTTTTCGAGTAGCCGCCGATGGTGATGGTCCGATCGGCCATGCCGGGCAAGGCCGCCATGCTGACATGGTTCCGTCCGTCGTAGAGGAAATACTCGTAGATCTCGTCGGTGACGACCAGGAGATCATGCCGCCTCGCGATCTCGGCCAGGCGCTGCATTTCCGCTTCGGTGAACACTTTTCCGGAGGGGTTCCCCGGCGAGTTCACGACCATGGCTCTCGTCCGCGGCGTAACGGCCCGCTCGACGTCTTCGAATGGAACCTCCCACTCAGGACCACGCAGGCCAACAATGACCGGAACCGCCTCTATCGCGAGCAGGGCGCTGATGTGATATTGATAGTACGGCTCGAAGAGAATAACTTCGTCCCCAGGATTCAAGAGCGCCAGGCAGGCACAGTGAAATGCACCCGTTGCGCCGGCGCTCACGGTGATCTCCGTCTCAGGATCCGCCTTGACGCCGTTGTCCCGCGCCAGTTTCTCTCCAATCGCCTCTCGGAGTTCCGCCAAGCCGTCGAACCGTGAATACACATTTTTCCCTGCTTCCACAGCTCGGACCGCCGCTTGGGTCACCGCAGTAGGAGCCGGAGTATCGCAGACGCCTTGCGCCAGATTGATGCCATTCAGACGGCTGCAGGCTTGCGTCATCGCGCGGATCTCGGACTGTCCCAACTTCGCCAACCGCTGATTGCCGAATCGCTCTCCCATGATGCGTCCTCCTCGACGCGCTTCTTGTGGCAGAAGCGGCTACCAACGTCAAGATTCGTCCTCAGGCAGCCGACGGAGACTTCATGCGACGGCTACGTAGCATTTGCTAGCGAGTCCGAGCCATTGCTGATACACTACGCGGCGTTCGTCGAAGAGATTTCCGACGGCCAGACATTGGGGTCGGAGAATCGGACTCCGCAGTCATCCATCCACGGTCCGCCATGACTAACGACCTCCCTCGCCAATCGGAGTCTGACGGAGCCGAGCGACGCGGCAGGCGCCTGAAAGTCAACCATCGATTGTTCTTTTTCGGTGATGACGACTACGAAGGCGAAGCCACGATCCTCGACATTTCGACGGGCGGCTGCCGTGCCTGTTCCCTCACGGACGTGCAAGTCGGCATGCTGCTCAAGCTCTCGATGTTTCTCCAGGATCAGCCTTGGCCGCTGCGGATCGACGAAAGCATCGTACGGTGGGTCAACGGTCAGACGTTCGGGCTGGAATTTATCGGCATCCGGCCGGCTCAGCGGGAGCGGCTGCGGACCATTCTGATGCGGAACGGCAAATAGCTTATTGAGACGCGTTCGTGCCGGGGGTTCCTGTGTGGGCTGCGGAAGCACGTTTTTGGTAACGGTGGTACTGCTCGAGCACCTTCCTGACATAGGACCGCGTTTCTCTGATCCGCGGCACCTGGCCTCCCTTTACGCGGCGAACTCCGGCGTTATATGCGGCTAAGGACAGGCGCAGGTCTCCATGATACAGGTTCAACAGATGCCTCAATTGCTTGGCCCCGCCTCGAATATTTTGTATCGGGTCGTGAACATCCGCCACCCGAAGTGTGGCCGCGGTCGTGGGGGTCAACTGCATGAGGCCCACAGCCCCTTTTCGAGAGACGACGTGCTGGCGGAAATCAGACTCCACTTTGATGACCGCCCTCAGTAATGCGGAATCGAGCCGGTAGCGCTTGGCGTAGAAGGCGATCGCACGAAGGATTTCCCCGCGGCTGTATTTCAGGTGCCCTTCAAAATCCGATTTGGTCGTCGCGGGATTGGCGAGCACGAACATCGACACGATGAGGGCAAAACCCGCGACTCGGAAAAGCCGGGGCACGAGACGTGAGGCGGGTCGGGCGCCGACGGTTCCTGGTAACGTCCTCCGCATAGGCTGTGTCTAGGGGTCAACATCCATGCCACCGGAGCGCACAGTTAAGTCGCGTCATGTTCGCAAAAATCGCCTTCTGTTGCGTAAATGCCTCATCCCTCGGTTGTCCAATCTCTGCCGAAGATGTGCCCATTTGCCTGCACCTCAAGACTTGCCCCAGAGAACGGCCAGCCTCTGAGCGCGCCCGCAATTGAACTTATAGAATTTGTATCGAATCGGATTCTTCTTATAAAAGTCCTGGTGGTATTCTTCGGCCGGATAGAAATCGGTGGCCGGGGCGATTTGCGTCACAATCGGTTCTTTGAACCGCTTCGATTGTTCGATGGCTTGTTTGGATTCCTCCGCGGCGTGCTTCTGCGCCTCATTCGAATAGAAAATGGCCGCCCGGTATTGGCTGCCGTGATCGCAAAACTGGGCGTCAGGCGTGAGGGGATCGATATTTCGCCAGAACGCCTCGAGCAACCCGTTGTATGAGACCTTTGACGGGTCGTATTGGACTTCCACGGATTCGGCATGTCCCGTTCGACCTGACGACACCTCCTCATACGTCGGATTCTTCGCGGTCCCGCCCATGTACCCGGAGATGACGGCCGTGACGCCCTCCACCTTTTCGAACGCTTCCTCCATACACCAAAAGCAGCCGCCGGCGAAGTACGCCTTGGCCGGCGTGCCGGCGTCAGTCGCCTCTCCACGAGATGCCATGAAGAGCACGGCTCCAAGACAACAGGACAGCACCACCGCAAGAACTTTGGTCATCGTCATGGGTAGACCTCCTCGGTACCGGCCGCGGCTTCCGTTCTTCATTCTGACATAGGTGTCTCGTCTTCCGCTGGATGTTCCGCTATCATGGCTAGATGAGACGCTTGCCGAAACTGTTCGTGCTGCCGGCGGTTTTGTGGTGCCTTGCCGGGGGGTGCGCCTCCTGGTTCACCAACGGGGAGCCTCCGGAAGTTTCGGTTGCCAATGTCACGCCCCTGGAGGCGACGGCGTTCGAGCAACGCCTCGAAGTGGATTTACGGATCCGCAATCCGAATGATTTCGACCTGTCGGTCACCGGGATCGACTTCACGCTCGACCTGAACGGCCGGCGCCTGGCACGCGGGCTGGGCAATCAGGAACTGACCGTGCCTCGGCTGGGAGAAGCCGTAACCTCCGTCCACACCAGCACGTCGACTCTTGACCTGGTTCGGCAACTGCTGAGCTTGCGGGAAAACACGGACTTGGCCTATGAGATCCGAGGAATCCTGCACCTCAAAACCGGCCGCTTGCCGTTTCAGCAGGCGGGAGTGCTCTTGGAAAACGGGCTAGCGCCCCGACCCCGGCAGGAGAGCCGGCTCGGCGCGCCAATTCGGGCTCCGTTTCAGAATCGTCCCCAGGACTGAGGGCCATGCGAGACCCCAGTGCCGCCGCGCTCGAAGCGCCGCAGAATGACGTCGATGGCGTCCTCGGGCGTCTGCACGCTGACAACCAGACGCCCTCCGAGCTTTTTGAAAAACTTTTCTTCGACCGGGGTGGCGCCGAGCAGGATCACCTCTTTCCCGGCTTTGAGGGCGAGCGCAACTTCGGATACCGTCCCTGAGCCGCCGAGGCCACAGGCCACGATCACCTGGCTCGAGAGGACGCAGACGTTGTTTCGCGCGCTTCCCATCTCGGTAATGATCGCCACGTCGACGTACTGTGAGATGCGATCACGCGTCGTGGGCAGGACGCCGACCGTCAAGCTCCTCGGCACTCTCTTCGCGCCCTGATTGGCGGCATGCATGACGCCGACGTCGCGTCCTCCCGTCAAGAGGACCCACTCGCGTCGCGCGATGAGCTCGCCGAGACTCCGCGCATTTTCGATATCCTTGGCCCGGGCCTTCGCCGGCCCCATGACGCCCACGACGTAGCGCACGTGTGGTTCCCCTACTGGATTGTGCGGGCGATTGTAGCCGCCGCCCTCCCTCCCTTGTCAAAGGTCCCGGCCGGCGACCGTCAGAATCTGGAGGCAGCCAAGGTCACGTCAGCGTGCGCCCAGGCTTTTTCAAACCGTGCGTGAACCTCGGACGCTTCATCGTCCTTCCGCTGCGCTTTGAGCGCCTGACCCAACCCGAACAGGGCCCACCCGTTTTCAGGGAAACCCTTGAGATCGGCCCGATACTCGAGTTCGGCCTCGGCCGCTCGATGCGCCAGGAGGAGCAGGGACCCGAGATACTGGCGTACCGAGAGCGGCCAGAGCGGAGGCTCGAAGTCCTGGAGACTTTGTTCCGCCTTCGCTGCGGCCTTCAGCGCTTTGACGGCTTCCTCGTACCGCTGCTGACGCGCGGCCAACTCCGCCGCCAACATCCGTTCAGCGACCTTGAGCAGATCCCGCTCGACTTTTTCCTCCCGTGCGCGTGTCCGCCTGATGTGTTTGGTCAATCCGGCCAGGACCACATGTTCTCCCGCCGCGCCGGGCAACCGGCCTGTGGCCGCCAAGCCGAGCCCTCGGCCCAAGCGCCAGATTCCTTCGAGGAGCCGGAGCCCCTTTGGAGGAGGCGGTTCCTTGAGCAGCTCTTCCCAGCGACCGAAGCGGATGAGGGCATAGAGCCGCGTGGCGAGATAGTGTTCCTTCATCCGGTCCTTCCGCGCCTCGGCTTCCCCGATCGTGGCGAGCAGGGATTGGGCGGCTGCGAGGGACTCGGCGCTGCGCCCTTCCATCATGAGCGACGACCAGAGAAAGTGAAGATTGTGGGTGTAATACCCTTCGGCGTAATCGCGGGACGGCTGCGCGTTCGCGAGGTACCGTTCATCGGCCCTCGCGGCTTCCGCGTTCCGTTCGGCAGAGTCGTGATACTTTCCCATCTTTGCATAAATGTGTGCCGGCATGTGCACGAGATGCCCGGCGCCGGGCATCAGGCCCGGCAGCCGCTCGGCACACGGCAGCGCGCGCTCCGGCGCCGGTGACGCTTCAACGGCATGGATGTAAAAATGGCAGGCCCCGGGGTGGTCGGGAGTGCGGCTCAGCACCGCCTCGAGCGTGGCCAGGATTTCTTCCGTCCCGGCCTTGGGCCTTCCCTCGGGGGTCCAGAAATCCCATGGCCTCAAGTCCATCAGCGCCTCGGCGAACAACACCCCGGCATCGGAATCTTCCGGATACCGTGACCACACCTCCCGCATGGCGCCCGCATAGAGGCGGTCGAGCGTCGTTCGGGACGACTTCCTGTTCGAGAGATAGCGGGTGCTCAGCGCATCGATATAGGCGCGTTCGGCATCGCTGGCCTGAGCGAGGCGAGACCGCGCCTGCCTGATCGCCTCGATGGCGCGGCGCTCACGGTCTTTGGAAAGCTCGGCGTTGATGTTGGGGCCCAGCGCGAGCGCGATCCCCCAATAGGGCATCGGTGCCCGGGGGTCGAGTCTCGCCGCTTCCTCGAATGACCGGATCGCCTCTTCGTGATTGAAGGCATACGTCAACCGCAGTCCCTGATCGAAGAAGCGTTGGGTCTGTTCGGACGTCGTTGAGATCGGATGATGCAGCGTACCGAGATTCTCGAAAAGCGTCGCGGCCGCTCCCGTACTTCCCCACACCAGCGTGAGGAAGACGATCGCGATCATTCCGTGTCGACTACTTGGGCCGCGCTCGCCGGCCGTTCGTTTTCCCGGGCAGCGAACTGCGCCCATCGTTCGTCTTTCAGAATTTCGTGATGCTCGAAAAATTGAACTCCCGGATCAGCATTGCGGGCACCAGCATCTTCCCCGTTTCGGACGTGACCGCTTCGGCCGGTTCGGTGCAGGCCTCCACTTGATTGAAGGCCCTCAGCGGACTTTCATGGAAACGGAAGTTCTTCACCGCCGATACGATCTGACCGTCTTCCACGAGAAATGTGCCGTCCCGGGTCATCCCGGTCAACGTCAGATCGGCCGGATTCACGGTCCGGATGTACCAGAAATTCGTGACCAGAATCGCTCGATCGACGAGTTTCACCAAATCAGTCACCCTGGCGGCCTCGGGACGGACGGCGCCGAGACAGGGAGCCTCCATGGTGGGGATGGTCTTCACGCCGTGCTGGAGCGCGGTAAACCGGTCGTACGACAGTTGCTTCAACACACCCTGCTCGATCCACGTCGACGGCTCGCTGGGCAACCCTTCCGACGTGAATCCGACGCCGAAGAGATCGGAGTGATCCGGCAGGTTCTGGAGCGTGAACCGCTTGTCGATGATGGCCCGTCCGAGCTTGCCGGAAAAGGGGCTCGTTCCCTTATCGTACGCCTTGGCGTCCAGCATCCAAAGCACCCAGGTGAGCAGCCCCGCGACCGCCGCCGGTTCGAGAATCACCGTGTACCGCCCGGGCGGAAGTTGGCGCAGCTCACTGCTGCGCTTGGCCTTTCCGATTGCGGTGAGGGTTCGTTCTTGGATCTTCAAATGGTCGATGGACCGGTGAGCCGACGCACTCCACCCGGTCGCCTCTCCGGCCTGCACCGTCAAGCTGAACCTGGCATCCGTGCGCTCCTCGAAGGCAAAGAGCCCGTTGCTCGCCGCAATGCCCACGGAGGAGAGCGAGGAGGAGACGATGCCCGCGGCCCGGAGGTTCTCGATGCGGCACTGCGTGATCGCCTCATTCGTGTACTCAAGCCGCCTGGCGGGTCCCGCGCCCGCCGTCTCGGGCCTGGCCGTCGCGCGCGACGGAAACATCCGACCGTCCGGCGGGGGAAGATACTCGGGATCTTTGGGAGAAAGCTTCGCAATGCGTTCCGCCGTGGCGACCGTCTCGTGCACCGCGCCGGCCGTAAAATCGGTCGTGCTCGCCGTGCCCCGCTTTCCGCCGAAGGCGACCGTGACCGTCAGCGTCCCCCGTCGGGCATCGACATTCTGAATGACCTGGCTGTTTGCAAAGCGCGTCGTGCCGCTGTGCTGGTCATGAAGCGTGATGACGGTATCGTCGCCCGCCGACCGTGTCAGCGCGAGATCCGCGAGGAATCGGAATTCTTCGCGGGTGGTCATCTTCGGCCAGGTTTTGCTCATCGGACGCTGAACCTACCCTTTGATCACGTCGATTCCCCTGAAGCGCGCGGGGCAGGCGGCATGCGTCATCCAGCCCGACTGGCCGGGCTGGCCCTTGCCGCACGTGATGAACCCATACCGGCGGCGGTGCGAGCGGTCCGCCACCCCGTCGCAGCGGCCCCAGAATTCCGGGGTAATCCCATGATAAATGACGTCTCGCAGCATATGGGTCCGCCTGCCGTGGTCGATCAGCCAAAACGCGTCGCCGCCGAACTGAAAGTTGTACCGCCGCTGGTCGATGCTGTAGGAACCGTGGCCCTCGATGTAGATGCCCTTCTTGACATCGGCGATCAGCTCGTCGAGAGAGGCCGTGCCGGGCTCGAGCCCGATGTTGGCGATCCGGACGATCGGGACGGACGTCCAACTGTCGGCGCGGTTCGAACCCCGCGACCTGGAGTCGCCGATTTTCGCGGCCACTTCACGGTTCGTACAGTAGCCGACGAACAGGCCCTCTCGGACGATGTCCCATCGCTGGCAGGCCACTCCATCGTCGTCATACCCGGTCGCGGCAAGCGTGTCCGGTTCCGTGTTATCAGCCACGAGGTTCACGTGAGGGGAGCCGTACCGGAACACACCCAATTTCTCCGGCGTGAGGAAACTCGTGCCCGCGTAATTCGCTTCGTAACCCAGCGCGCGGTCCAACTCGCTCGGATGGCCGCAGGATTCATGAATCGTCAAGGACAGGTGTTCAGCGTCCAACACCAGATCGTAGAGACCAGCCTGCACGGCGGGAGCCTTGACCTTCTCGACCGCCTGGGAGGCCGTCAGGACCGCCCGCTCCGGCAGTCGAGCGTCCTCAATGAGCTCATAGCCGGTCCTCAGGGGGGGCGTGTTGAAACTGCGCGTCGCGAAACGATCGGCGTCCCGGGCGGTCGCCGTAAGCTCTCCCTGGACGGCCAGCAGGTCAAATTCGAGATGCGACCCTTCGCTGGACACGAAGAGCTTTCTATCGCGACGAGCCCACAGGCTGGCATTGCTGCGCGCCACACCCTCCACTCCATGCATCCGCTCCATCACCTCGCGGAGCAGCGAGGTCTTCCGCTCCAGTGAAATGGCGAAGGGATCGACCCGGGCCGCCGTCACGACGCAGTCCCGGTGAACCGGTTCGTCGACGAGGGTCACCCGTTCATGGGCCAGAGAGGCGGACCCGCGCGCGATGTCCACGGCGAGTTCGGCCACGCGGGGAATTTCTTCCGGGGAAAGGATGGAGCTGGCGGCGAAGCCCCAGCCGCCGTGATACAGCACCCGGATGCCGAATCCGCTGTCCTTGGTCTCCTTGATCGACGCGATGCGGCGATCCTCGCCGGTGATCATCTGGCTGTGGCTGTGCACGATACGGATGTCCCCGTACTCCGCCCCGGATGCGGCCACCCGCTTCAACGCCAGATCAGCGGATTCTTCCCAGGTGGGATTCGGCATGGCTCTTCATCCTGCCAAACTCACGTCACGCGTTCAACTTGGATTTCCCGATCACAGCCTTTAGGATGTGCTATGTCCGATGTCGATCCAGAAGGCACGCCTCGGCAGAGGATGACCAAGCTGCTCACCGGCACGAGACGCACCGCTTACCAATTGGCGCAGCTGTTGGGCATCCCGGAACGCGGCGTTGAAGAACATCTCTCGCACGTCGTCAAGACCGTCGCGCGCGATCCCGTCCGGCGATTCGTGCTTGAACCGTCCGCCTGCCTGGGTTGCGGCTTCCTCTTCCGGGATCGGGCCAGGCTGACAAAGCCCTGCCGCTGCCCGAAGTGCAGGAGCGAACAGATTTCTCCCCCGCGGTTCGGTATCGAGGCCGTCGGGCGGTGACCGGCTCGCGTTTGCATTCGCGTTGGGCGCGGCGTTGATGCCAAGAGACGCGGCTCACGATTGAAGGATGGGACTCGTACCATGACGACCGGTCGACGGCTACGCCTGCTCATGTATGGATCGTGCCTCTTTCTGGCCTCGCTTTCCGGCTGCAGCGGCGACAAGGCCAAGGAACTGATCGAGACGGCGGAGTTCGAGGAGCGGCAGATGAATATCCCCCATGCCAAGGAGCTCTACGAGGAGGTCATCCGTTCGTATCCGTCCAGCAAGGAAGCCGACATCGCGCGCGCACGACTGGCCAGCCTCGCCCGTCCCGAGCACCGGGGCACATCACCGTAGGATGCTCTCGACAATACAGGGTCTTCCGTTCTATTCATCCCGCTTGGGGAACCAGGGCAGAAACGAGTTCGTCGTCCGTTGATAGCGCCGGTACGCCTCTCCGCGTGCCGCCACCGCCTGGTGCTCGGCCGGCGGGATGCCCGACACTTTGATCAAAGCCCATCCCATTCCAGCCGGTCCGATCAAGGTCAAAGGCCAGCCCGGCGCGCCGATGCCCATGACGACGTACGACCACCAGTGGAGCCATTCACAGAAGTAGTTGGGATGACGCGAGTAGCGCCACAGGCCCTCACGCAAGACGCGATCCGCATTCCACGGCCTTGCCCGAAACCGAGCCAGCTGCCTGTCGGCGACGGCTTCTCCCAGCACGGCCACCGACCAGATCAACAGGCCGGCCAGCTCGGTCAGCGCGAACGGGGGACGGGGGTTTTGCGCCACGACCAAAAACGGCAGTGAAAAGGCGGCCACTGCGGCCGCTTGGAGCTGATAATAGACGAACATCCGCCATTGCTGCGCCGGTCCCCAACGTGTGCGCAGACGGCGATAGCGGGCGTCTTCCTCTTTGCCGATCACTCGATCGCTCAGGATGTACCACCCCAGCCGCCCGGCATACAGGGCCGCCATCAGCGCGACCGCAAGCTTTCGTTCACCATCGCCCGGCACCTGTGCGACGTACCACCACACCGTTGCGATGAGACCGGCGCACCAGCCGACGTCCGCGAGGGAGGCATTGCGAGCTCGAAGCTGGAGCACCCATAGACCGCCCATGAAGACGACCATGGCCGCATATGCGGAGAGAACCACTGCGAGGGGATCGGATCGCATGAGCGCCACCTCCACACTTGGCTCACGGGCACGCGCGTCTTATGCCGAGCCGTCCCGCGCCTCGTCGGGGTAGTCCCAGAGGTCTCCACCTTGTCCTGTGCGGGCGGCGATCCACTCCCGGAAACCCGGGATTTGAAACGACAGGAGCCGTTGGATTTTCTCGCAACGCAACGAGAGATCGGCCGGCCGCGGCGCGCCGGTATGGTGCTGCGACGAGCTCTTTACGAGCCGGTTCCCCAATTCCGGGAACGGGGACATGAGCGCCTCTCCGATGTCCCATCGGGACATCCGATCCCGCCCGCCAAGGTGAAACAGACCCTGGGCTTCCTGTTCGATCAACTCCCAGGCGGCCCGGGCGATCGCCCCGGCCGGCAGCGGACAACGGAATTCATCGGCATAGAGCCGGACCTTGCTGCCCGACCTCGCCGAGCGGCACATCTCTTCCACGAAGCTTCGATCGCCTGATGCCGACGTACCCGCGGTCAAGACGATGCGCAGGACGCTGTGCCGGGGGTTCTCGAGGACGTACTGCTCGGCTTCGAGTTTGGTCTTCCCATAGACATTGATGGGGTTCGGTGGATCCGCTTCGTCGTACCAGCCCTTCCGTCCATCGAACACTTCACCGCTCGACAAAAAGAGCAAGGGAATGTGGCGAGCCAGGGCGGCAAGGCGTCGTGTAACGTCGACGTTCATGAGCTGGGCCCGCTTCGGATCTCGCTCGCAGTCGTTCGTCCGGCTGAGCGCGGCACAGTGAATGACGGCCCGGGGCGCAATTGTCCGAAACAGTGACTCCAGCCGCGGGAAATCGCTTAGGTCTACCGACTCCCGCGTCAGACCGAGCGCCGCCCGGCCCGGAGCCCATCGGGGCGCGTTCTTGACGAGATATTGCCCGATCAACCCGGCAGCTCCGGTAATCAGCACGACCGGCTTCATGAGGGCAATTCCGCCGCTCGCCGGATGTCCGGCATCTCGCGGATTCGCGGCGTTTCCGGGGGATCATTCACCGGCCGTACCAGCGTGGCGCGCATCTGACCAAGCGAGACCAGGGAGCGCCGATGCGCCGACTCGCGAGTCGCACCCCTATGTCCGCAGATCCAATGGCCGGGCTTGAGCCGGCGCGACCGCCAGCGGCCGGGGCCGGTAGTGAACCGGGGCCTGATCATCATGGCCGGCACGGCGCTCGATCGCAGGGCCGGCTCGCAGTGAGTCCTGGCGGCGACGTCGTCCTTCATGATTGGAGCCGGCCGGACCTTCGCCAGGCCGACGAGCTGGATGAGGGTGTCACTCACCCTGCCATCGAACTTTAGAGCAAGGCGCGATCACCGAGTCTCCGGGAACGGCTTCGCATCCGTTCGGCATAGTTCTGATCGAGGATGGTCGTGCGAGGGACCGGACCGCATGGTTGCGCCCGAGCAGAAGCGGTATCACGAGCCGCCGAATTCCCCCGTGCCGCCCTCCCGACCATGCGGCGAGGTCGAGCCTCCGAGGTCACGGAGTTCCCGACGATCAGCCCTCACCGCTCAGAGCTGCGGCGGCCGGCGAGCGCGCCGTTCAGCTTCTGGTGAGTTTCCGGTACCTGATCCGGTGCGGCTGGTCCGCCTCTTTGCCGACGCGCTTCTTCCGGTCCGCTTCGTAGTCCGTGTAGTTGCCCTCGAACCAGACGACCTTGCTGTCGCCCTCGAAAGCCAGGATGTGGGTCGCAATGCGGTCCAGGAACCAGCGGTCGTGACTGCTGATGAGGGCGCAGCCGGCGAAATTCTCCAGGCCTTCTTCCAAGGCGCGCAGGGTATTGACGTCGAGGTCGTTCGTCGGCTCGTCGAGAATGATCAGATTGGCTCCCTCTTTCAACATCCTGGCGAGATGCACGCGATTGCGCTCGCCGCCGGAGAGATCCTTGACCTTTTTTTGCTGATCCGTCCCGGCGAAATTGAACCGCGCGCAGTACCCGCGTGCGTTGACTTCGACTTTGCCCAGCTTGATGGTGTCGCGGCCTTCGGAGATGACCTCGTAGACCGTCTTGGTCCCGTCGAGGCTCCGGTCCTGGTCCACATAGCCGAGCTTGACCGTCTCGCCGATCCTGATCGTTCCGACATCCGGCTTTTCCTTCCCGATGATCATCTTGAAGAGGGTCGTCTTGCCGGCGCCGTTCGGGCCGATGACGCCGACGATGCCTCCTTTCGGCAAGCTGAACGACAGGTTCTCGTAGAGGACTTTGTCGCCGAAGGCTTTGGCAATGCCGTTCGCTTCGACCACCACGTCCCCCAGCCGAGGCCCGGGCGGAATGTAGATTTCCAGCTCCTCGGATCGGGCTTCCTGCGTCTGGTTGACCAACTCTTCATAGCGATTGAGCCGGGCCCTGCCCTTCGATTGGCGCGCCTTGGGCGACATGCGGATCCATTCCAATTCGTGCTCCAAGGTTTTCTTCCGCTTCGATTCCGCCTTTTCCTCCTTTTCGAGCCGGTCCTTCTTTTGCTCCAACCAGGCGCTGTAGTTGCCTTGGAACGGAATCCCGTGTCCGCGGTCCAGCTCGAGGATCCACCCCGCGACGTTGTCGAGGAAATAGCGGTCATGCGTGACGGCGATCACGGTGCCCTTGTACTGCTGCAGGTGCTGCTCCAACCACTGTACGGATTCGGCATCCAGGTGATTGGTGGGCTCGTCCAGCAGAAGAATGTCCGGTTCCTGGATGAGCAGGCGGCAGAGCGCAACCCGCCGCTTCTCACCGCCCGAAAGCGTCTCGATCTTCTGGTCGGGCGGCGGACAGCGGAGGGCGTCCATCGCGACGTCCAGCTCGTTTTCCAGCTCCCATCCGTTGGCCGCCTCGATCTTGTCCTGGAGCTGTGCCTGCTTGTCGAGGAGCTTTTCCATCTCCTCGGGAGAGGCCCCGCCGATTTTGTTGCTGACGTCCTCGTACTCTTTCAGCAAGGACACGACTTCCTGGCGGCCTTCCTCGACGACCTCCTTCACGGTCTTCTTCGGATCGAGCTGCGGCTCCTGCTCGAGCAGGCCGACGCTGTAGCCCTTGGAGCGGGAAATCTCTCCCGTGTAGTTCTGATCCACTCCGGCGATGATGCGAAGCAGCGAGCTCTTCCCGGATCCGTTCAACCCGAGCACGCCGATCTTGGCCCCGTAGTAGAACCCGAGATAGATTTCCCGGAGCACCTGCTTCTTCGGCGGGTAGACCTTGCCGACGTTGACGAGGGAAAAGATGACTTGCTTGTCGTTCGTGGCCATTCCAACTCCTCTGGTCCTGGCGTCGCTCTCGACGATCGTTGACGAGGCACCTTATCAAAG
>DASTSI010000144.1:0-6553 GCA_035760745.1 Nitrospira sp.
CGCATAGAGATCAAGGCCGGTCGCGGCGGGGACGGCATCTGCAGTTTCCGTCGTGAAATGTTCGTACCGCGCGGCGGACCGGACGGGGGCGACGGTGGTAGAGGAGGCAACGTCGTGTTCAAGGCATCGCACCGGCTCACGACGCTCCTCGACCTCCGGTATCAAAAGCATTACGAAGCGGAAGACGGCCGACCCGGTGGTGGGTCCAACTGCACCGGCCGTACGGGAGAGGACGTCCTCGTTACAGTCCCCGTCGGAACCGTCGTCTACGACGAAGATTCAGGAGAAGTCTTGGCGGATTTCGTGACGGACGGACAGGAGGCGACCATCGCCAAGGGCGGCCGTGGAGGACGGGGGAACACGCACTTTGCCACCTCCACCAACCGAGTCCCCACTCACTGCGAAAAGGGCACTCAAGGCGAAGAACGGCGGCTGAGGCTCGAACTCAAGCTCCTCGCCGACGTCGGCCTCGTCGGCTATCCGAACGCGGGAAAATCGATGCTGATCGCGGCAATCTCGGCCGCCCGTCCGAAAATCGCCGACTATCCGTTCACGACGCTCGTGCCGAACCTTGGGGTGGTGCAGTGGGGCTCCGACCGAAGTTTTGTCATCGCGGACATCCCTGGACTCATCGAAGGGGCTCATGAGGGCAAAGGCCTGGGCTTTCAGTTTCTTCGCCACATTGAACGCACCTCATTTCTGTTGCATCTCGTTGACGTCTCGGAATGGGCCGCGGAATCCCCGTCATCGAGTTTGGAAGTGATGCGTCGCGAATTGGCGTCATATGATGTGACGTTGGCGGACCGGCCATTCGCGGTCGTGGCGACAAAGATCGACATCGCGGGAGACAGGACAAGGCTCCATACACTCCAGAGATACTGCAAGAGCCGGCACTATCCCTGCTTCGCCGTCTCTGCCGTGACAAGAGAAGGATTGTCCGATCTCGTCAGCTTTGTCGGCCAGCAAGTCGATCATCTCCGAGCAGCGGCATGCGGGACGAAATCCTGAAACACGCCAAGCGCGTGGTGATCAAAGTCGGAAGCAGCCTGGTCTCCTCCAGGGACACCGGCCTCCGGCCGGAGCGCATCGACCGGCTGGCCGACGAAATCGCGACCCTTCGGTCGCATGGTCGCGAAGTGCTCATCGTCTCGTCGGGAGCCATTGTTTCCGGCATCGGAAAGCTCGGGCTGAAGGAGTATCCGAAGAGCCTGCCCGTGAAACAGGCCGCGGCGGCGGTGGGGCAAAGCCGTCTCATGTGGGCCTATGAAAAATCCTTTGAACGGCTCGGGCTTCAGGTTGCTCAAGTGCTCCTGACTCACCAGGACCTTGCAGACCGCCGGCGATTCCTGAACGCCCGGCATACCTTGACGGCCCTGATCGGCTTCGGCATCGTCCCGGTCATCAACGAAAACGACACCGTCGCGGTCGATGAGATTCGCGTCGGGGATAATGACAGCTTGGCTGCCGAGGTGGCGCATCTCGTGGATGCAGAGTTGCTGGTCATCTTGTCCGATGTCCAAGGGTTGTTCACCGAAGACCCCAGGAAGAATTCGAACGCCGAGTTGATCCCACTCGTGGCGGAGATCACCGAGGACATCGAAAAACAGGCCGGCATCTCCAGCACATTCGAAGGCACCGGCGGGATGGCGACAAAGGTGCGCGCCGCCAAAAAAGTCGGACAATACGGAGTCCCCACCTTGATCCTCAACGGGCAAGAGCCCGGCCTCATGACGACAATCGTCGAAGGGGGCGAAGCCGGAACCCTGTTCCTTCCGAAGGAGCGTCGCCTGACCAGCCGGAAACATTGGATCGCCTTCACGTTGCGCCCTCGGGGCTTCGTCACACTGGATCAGGGCGCCGTGGAGGCTCTCACCAAGCGGGGAAAGAGCTTGCTGGCGTCCGGTATCACGGCGGTCCAAGGCACGTTCGAAGCCGGCGACCCCATCGGTTGCCTGGATCCGGATGGTAAGGAGTTCGCCAAGGGGCTCGTGAATTTTTCGTCGGAAATTCTGTCCCGGATCAAAGGGCTCAAGACCTTGCAGATCCAACAGCAGCTCGGTCCTCAGGAATACGACGAGGTCATCCACCGGGACAATCTGGTCGTGCTCTAGCTACGTTCGGAGTCATGGTGGTTCCATTGGGGCGCTCGTCACTCGGCACTCAGGAGTCAACCGCCCCCTCGACCATCGGGCTCTTCGGCGGCACGTTCAATCCCATTCATAACTGCCACCTCACCATCGCGCGGCTCTCTCGAGAAGCGGTCGGGCTGGAAAAAGTCGTGTTTATTCCCTCCGGCACACCTCCTCATAAGCCCGGGACGGACCTCGCCCCGGCCAAGGATCGCCTTGAGATGGTACGCCTCGCCATTGAAGGAGAACCGGCGTACGCCGTGTCGGACGCCGAGATACGGCGGCCAGGCAAATCGTTTACGATCGATACCGTGCGCCTCATGATGCAAGAGTACGGACCGCAAGCCCGCCTCTCATTTCTGATCGGGCTGGACGCTTTTCTCGACGTCGAGACATGGCGGGAGCCGGAGGCGCTTCTGGCGCTATGCTCGTTCGTCGTGATCTCAAGACCCGGCCTGTCCTTTCAATCGCTAACGCGCTTGAACATACTGCCGGCGGTACCCGTTCGCGAGCTGGCCGAGCTCGATGAAGAACAAAGGGCGAAGCTCGAGTGGCCGATCGGCCTTCAAGGGATCACCTGCCTTCGCTTGCCACCCTGCGACATCTCCGCCTCCGATATCCGGACCAGAGTCAGCAGAGGGCAATCGGTCGCCGGTCTATTGCCGCCAACGGTGGAATCTTATATACTTCATCATCACTTGTACGAATAAGAGGACGCCGATCGCACGAACATCGAAGGCCACAGCCCTCGCCATCGGCAGGGCTATGCTCGACAAGAAGGCGACCGACGTCCTCATTCTTCACGTCGCAAAACTGACCTCGGTTGCCGATTATCTCGTCCTCGGTTCGGCCGAGTCTGACCGACAAGCAAGAGCCATCGCGGATCACGTCGACTGGGCGCTTTCCCAATCCGGCACCCCGCCGCTGAGCATTGAGGGGAAAGCCTCGTCCCAATGGGTGTTGATCGATTTCGGGGACGTGGTGGTTCATATCTTTCGCGCCGACGCTCGTCAACACTATGGCCTCGAGCGGCTCTGGGCCGATGCGAAGCCGATTGCGATACCGGGAACGCTTCCCGATCAGGCGGCACGAAGGGAGTCTCCCTCGACTCCGCCGAAGGGGTCCCGTCTCAGAAAACGGGCATGAGCAATGCTGCGGCTCCTGACAACCATCTTTCTGGTCAGCGCCGGCATCTTCGTCTACAGCTATTTCCGTGAACTGAATCCCGGCACCATCACGATTCATACGGGACCGGGCGCGCAGTTTGACCTGAGCCCGGTCACCTTGGCCGTCTTTTCGATGGCGGTCGGTGCAGTACTGGTGGCGCTGGCCGTCGGCATGCGCCAGACGGTCCATGTCATCGGAAACTGGCGCAGCACCCGGCTACAGCGCCGCAAAGAAAAGGTGGATGCCCTCCACCGCGAAGGCACCTATGCTTTCATGTCCAAACACACCAGCGAAGCCGTTGGACTGTTCGAGAAGGCGCTGGCGATCGATCCCAACCGCGTGGACTCTCTGTTGTGGCTGGGCAATATCTATCGCGCCGAACACAACTTTTCAGAAGCGATCCGGCTGCACCAGCATGCCCACCGCATCGACGACCGCAACATTGAAATCCTGCTGGAACTGGCCAAGGATCTCGAAGCGGCCAAGCGCTATGAGGATTCGCTCCAAACCCTGCAGAAGATTCTCAAGGTCGATCCTGACAATCTGACCGCGCTGATACGCAGGCGAGACCTCTCCATCCGACTCGAGAAATGGAGCGAGGCCCTCGAAATTCAACACCGCCTGCTCAAAGCGAACCTGCCGGAATCCGAACGGCGAGCCGAGATGCTGCTGCTGACCGGCTGCATGTACGAAGTCGGGCGGCAATTGCTCGAGCGCGGCCACCCCGACAAGGCGCGACGCTACTTCCGCGGCGCAATCAAAAAAGACCGGACGTTCCTTCCCGCGTATATCGGAATCGGCGAGATCTTGATTCAGGAAGGCAAGACCAAGGACGCCGTCGAGATCCTCAAAAAAATCTATACGAGGACCCATAACGTCATCATTTTGCACCGGCTTGAGGAATTCTTTCTGGAACAGGGAGAGCCGAGCGAGATCATCCGGACGTATCTAGAAGCCCTGCAGCAGGATCCCCGCAACTCCGTGCTCCAGTTCTACTTGGGCAAGCTCTATTACCGGCTCGAGATGGTCGATGAAGCCTTCGACATCCTCTCGACGATCGAAGGGCCCCAGGATCAGTTGGTGGACTATCACAAGATCATGGCCAACCTTTACCTGCGCAAGCAGCACATGGAACAGGCGGTCGTGGAATTGAAGAAAGCGCTGCAATTCAAAAAGCGCGTGGTAGTGCCCTACGTCTGCACGGCGTGTCAACAAGACACGACCGAGTGGGCCGGGCGCTGCCGCCGTTGCGGGAATTGGAATACGCTCGTCGCCCTGCCCTGGCTGGACGGCGAGAAAGGCGTTCCAGGGAAGGACACCACCGCTTCCCCCGTGCGGACCGTTCCCTACCAAGGCATTGCATCTCCCTTTGAAACCGTGTAGGTTCGTCGCGATCTTCCGCTTTGAGGCGTAACTCTTGATGGTAAGCGTGATGCCCTTTTCGGCGTACGTGGAAAAATCACTCCACGACGAGCCGCTGACGAGATCAGAGGCGCTCGCCGTCCTGGCGGCGTCCGACGAGCAACTCCTCGCCCTGCTTCATGCCGCCTTTCAAGTGCGATCGACCTATTTCGGCAGGACGGTCCGTCTCCAGATGCTGAAGAACGCCAAGAGCGGAGCGTGCCAGGAGGATTGTCACTACTGTTCGCAATCCGCGGTGTCCAAGGCCCCGATCGAGCGATACAACCTGCTTCCTCGGGAAGCGATGATCGAGGGCGCGCGCCGGGCGGCCGCCTCCAAAGCCCAGCGCTACTGCATCGTCATCAGCGGCCGCAGCCCCCTGGACCGGGAGATCGACGAAATCGCCGGCGCCGTGCAGGCGATCAAGCAGGAACTACCCCTACAGATCTGCTGCTCGCTTGGACTCATGAACGAGCGCCAGGCCAGCCGGCTCAAAGCGGCGGGCGTGGACCGCGTGAACCATAATTTGAACACCAGCGAGGCCTATCACCCCTCGATCTGCACGACTCACTCCTTCAGCGATCGCCTGTCGACAATCCGGAACGCTCGAGCGGCGGGGCTGGAGATTTGTTCGGGCGGTATCGTGGGAATGGGAGAAACGGACGACGACATCGTCGATCTGGCCGTGGCGCTCCGCGAGGTGAAACCCGATTCAATCCCCTTGAACACGCTGCATCCGGTCGCAGGGACGCCGTTGGAGCACTGCAACAACTTGACGCCTCAGCGTTGCCTGAAAATCCTGTGCCTCTTGCGGTTTCTCCACCCCCGCACGGAGATCCGCATTGCCGGAGGCCGCGAGCATAATCTCAGGTCACTCCAGCCGCTGGCTCTGTACCCGGCCGACTCCGTCTTCGTGAACGGCTACCTGACCACGCCGGGTGCGCCGGCCCCTGAAGTCTGGCGGATGATCGAGGATCTTGGTTTCACGATCGAGGTGGATTACCAGCAGCCCGTCGCGAACCCGGTTCGCCAGCTCGCCGACTAACCCGGCACACCTCTGATCGGTGCCTCTCGCACCTGTTTCGCTACTCTTCTCTCAATCCATCGGCCAAGGATTGTCTGGCTGCCCAGCGGGCGGGAAAATACCCGGCGATACAGGCGGTCGCGACCGACAGTAACACCGCTTGCAAAACCACGTCGGGCGGCACCGTCATGCGGATCGTCCAGCCGAACGATTGTTTGTTGACCACATGGATCAGGACCCAGGCGAGCAGCAACCCGCCCACCACGCCGAGCAGCGCGCCGATGGCTCCCAAATACAGTGCCTCCCACAGAACAAGTCGTTTGACTTGGTTCCGACTGGCGCCAATGGCCTGGAGCATCGCCAATTCGCGCCTGCGCTCGAGCACGGCCGTCACGAGGGTGTTCACGATGCCGAGCACGGCTACGAGCACGGCAATGATCTCGAGCACGTAGGTCAGCACGAAGGTCCGGTCGAAGATCTCCAGAATTTCGTGCCGCAGGTCCTTGTTTCGAATCACTGCGGGCGGACCGCTCCTCGCCTCGCCGTCGGCCAACGACCGGAGAACCGACCGCCGCACCGCTTCGCTGTCGGCTCCCGGCGCCAGATACAGCGCGAAAACCGTCACGAGATCGTCGTTCCAGACCTCTCGGTAGTGGCGGCGATCCATGACCATTTTTCCGCCGTCCGTCGCATAGTCATAAAACACGCCTTCGACTCGAGCGGCGTGATGGCCCTTGGGCGTCGCGATCGTCACCGTGCTTCCTACAGCCAACCCGAGCCGGTTCGCCAGCACTTCCGACACCAGCACCCCTCCTGATTCGCGGGCGCGTTG
>DASTSI010000145.1:0-7044 GCA_035760745.1 Nitrospira sp.
CCCGATCGTCTCTGCAAAATTGTTCAAGTCGAAGGTCGCCCCGGCATTCACCGTCACGGCATTCGTATCGGCGATCCGGTTCGCCGCGCCGAGCTGTAACGTGCCCGCGTTGATGTTCGTCGGCCCGGTATAGGTGTTCGCACCGGACAGGGTCAGCGTCCCGGCTCCGGCCTTGGAGAGTCCTCCTGTTCCGCTGACAGCGCCGCTGATTGTCATTGCGCCGGCGTTGTTCACGGAGAGCGAGCCGCTGCCAAGAGACACGGCACCGGCGACGGTTGAAGCGGCGGTCGTTTGCAGCGAGATGATTCCGGCCGTCGTGGTCAAGACCCGTGCCGTCATGCCGCCGGGGCTGAATGGTGCCACTGCCGAAGCCCCGATCGTGAGCGAGATGTTCCCGCTTCCCGCGTTGATCGCAGTCCCGGCGGCCATCACGATGTCGCCGGTGCCCGCGAGGCGGTTGGCGCCGATCGCGCCGGAGTCATTCGCTGTGAGCGTCACATTCCCGTTCGTCGTCGAGATATTCGCGTTGACATTGATATCGCGTCCGGCCTGCATGGTGAGGCCTGCCCCGTTGGTCGTCATCGCAATCGCGTTGCTGACGGTTATATCGTTGTTGGCCTGCAACACGACGTTGGCCGCCGCGGCATTGATGCTGGCCGGCGTAATGATGACATCGACGCCCGGGGTATTCGCAAAGAGATTATTGGCTCCTGGGTTGTATGGGCTTCCCCCGGCCGTCGCAATGGTGATGTTTCGCGGGTCAAGCAGCAGTGTCCCGGCTGACCCGAAGGGCGCCATCGCATTTACCATACCCGCGAAATTCAGGTTCTCTTTGGCCGACAGTTCGACGAATCCACCGCTGCCTCCGAGATTGCCTCCTCGCGCGAGAACGGAGGCCGCCACATTGAAGAACGTATCCTTATCGGACCAGACGCTGAGCCGCCCACCGGAAGAATGGCCGGCGCCGCTGATATCGATGCTGCTTCCACTGGCCAGCAAGGATTTGACGGTTGACGCGACGATCACCTCTCCGCCGTTCGCGCCTTCGGCGCCGGTCGCGATAACGGACCCGAAGTGGCCGACTCGTTCGCCGACCATGAGGACGCTCCCGGTTGCAGCCTGGGGCTCCGCCGCTGATACATTGATCGTCCCGCTGTTGAGGACGGCTCCGGCGACGACGCCCGCGGGCCGCATGGCGCCTGCGTCGGTCGCGGCGACGAGTGTCTCGTCCCCGCCGAGCAGCTCCACCACGCCTCCATGGTTTTGGAGACTTCGCGCCCTGATCACTCCGCTCTGGTTCACGACTGAGGAGAAGACGTCGGCGGCCGATTTCGCTTGGAGGATGACTTGCCCGCCGTCGGCCTGGATCGTGCCCGAGTTGCTGACCGCCGAGGTCAGCGGCTTCCCATCGGGTCCCATGACTTGGTTCAAGACCTTGTCGGTGATGGCATAGTTGATGAGTCCGTCCCCCATCAAATCGATAGTGAGTTTTTCCGCCGACCCGAGCACGACCTTGCCCAGGTTCGCGACGATCACTCCCTCGTTCGAAACGCCCGGGGCGACGAGGAACACGAAGCCGTGGTCCGAGACCTGAATGGTGCCGCGGTTCACGACGGTGGCCAACGACTTCAACGGATCCTGCGCGAAGAGATACCGACCTGCCATGAAATCATTGTCACGAATTTGGAGCGTGGTCGCGAGCAGGCCGCCCACATCCACCTGCGCCCCGGCGCCGAACAGGATGCCGTTTGGATTGACGAGAAAGATGCGCCCGTTCGCCTGTAAGTGGCCGAGAATGATGGAGGGGTCGGCACCGACTACGCGGTTGAGGGCAATGGAATGCACCGACGGTTGAACGAAGCGAACGGCTTCGTTCGCGCCAATGGAAAAACTCTGCCAGTTCAGAATCGCTTTGTCGGTCGTTTGCTGAATGTTGAGCGAATTGGGTGCCGTGTGTTGAATCGTCGCTTGGCCCGCCACGACATGTCCGTCAGTCGGGAGAGCGGCCGCCAGGGTCGGAAGCAAGACCTGGACTGACGTAAGGAGCAGGCACAGGAGACGCTGCCAGGCATGACGATCTCGCCATCGGCGGAGGGAGCGACTCCTATGGGCACCTCGGTTCATCACGTCACGGGACTCCTTCTATGTCCAGTGTCGCCCGGACGTGATGCGACGTCATTATACGAACGGGACGGCTCGAAAGTAGGAGGCATGATGCCACGTGCCAGACCGGCCGAAATGGAGAGCAATCGACATGTACGGAGCGGTGATCGCGCCATGTCCTTAAAACCGGGCTACGGCCTGCAAATACAGGATCGGGGACCGATCCCCTGCGATGGTGCCGCCCGTCGGTTTCGGGCCGATCGGAAACCCCACATCGGCCCGCAATTTTGTCGAAAGAAAGGGTAACCAGGGCAACTCGGTTTGGAGGCCTACCCCGGTTCCCGTCAGGCTGGTGGCAGGTCGTTCACCGGGCTGAGGATTCCGAAGACGTCCATTGCCGTGATCGATGAAGACCGAGGCCTGCGTCGACTTCAGGACGGACGGGAGGAGAGGAATTCTCGCCTCCGCCGATACGGTATACCCCTCGTCCACAAATCGCTCACCCAGCTGATACCCGCGCACGGAGTCCGGCCCTCCCAGGAGCATCTGTTCAATGACGGCCACAGGGCCGGTGGTGGCCTGGCCGTTGCCCCGGACGACGAGCAGCGCATCGTTGCCAAGACTTTGCACACGTCCGGTCGTCAGCACGACTTTCATAAAGCGGTTGTCTGCCCCCTGCCGCGTCGCCAGGGGAGAATTGTCCTGCATGCCGCCGAGGACCTGGCCCAGGCCCTGGAATCCATAGAGAGAAATATAGGTGCGGCCGGAAAGATCGAGCCGGTCGTAGTTCACGCCGACTTTGGCCATGCGAAGGGCGTCATCGCCGGTCAGCGAGCCCAATGTGAACAATCGGTTGTCCTTTGATGCAAACCCGGTCTCTCCCGTCAACGTTTGGAACCGTGTTTTGATGAACGGATGCATCACGGACACGTCGTAGGTCTTGATCTTGCCGTGTATCTGGAGCTCGGATAATTGGGCGCCGACATCGAATCGCCCGTCGGATCCGGAAAGAAGCAGTTTCGTGCCGTGGACGCCGACCGGGATGGCATAGGAGCCGGTGAGGAACCGAAGATTATCCGGGTGATCGCCGATGATGCCGTTGAGATTCATCGTGGCCCCGTCGAAGACCACGTTGCCCACTTCCACACCGGCGCCAAAGCGATTTCTCGAGATGACGTTGTTGCCGTAGTTGTTGTAGTCGAGCGTGGCGTGGATCGGCAGCTTGTCCTCGGTTTTGACATGGACATTGGTCGACCCCGTCGATGCGCCGGGCTCCAGCAAGGCCGAGACTTTCAAATCAGGATAGTCGTTCAGGAGCAGCAGCGCCCGCTCCAGCGCGACGTTTCGGACAACGTTATCTTCCATCGCCTGCGCAAAGCTGCCTCGAATGAACTCCGTCGAATAGTGTTTGTTGCCCGTGACAACGATCTCTCCGATCCGGCCTTCCAGAATGGCGATGGCGACGATGCCGTAGCGGATTTGCTGTTGTGGCACATAGCTGGAGGCAAGGGTGTAGCCTTTGGCCCTGTACAGTTCGGTGACCTTGTTTGCCACTTCCTCGAGATCAGCCAACGTCAATTCGCGCCCCACGTAGGGTTGAGTCAGGCGTTCGAGTTCAGTTCGTGCAATTACGGTGTTGCCGCTGAATGAGAACCCTTTCACCAACAACGTATCGGCGGCGGCGATCCGGCCTCCTGAGATCACGTACAGTGCCAATAGCGGGAGGAGCAGGCACACCGTCACACGGGAACTTTGCATCCACTCGTACCAGATTTGTCGCTTCACTTTGTTGATCGGCTATGCCAAGATGAGCGCCGCACGAGTCATGAGGCCGGGCCATGCTCAGGTCGCTGGTGATCGTTAGCCTGACGATGATCGCAATCGGCTGTGCAATCTATCCCGATCCGTCTTCCGAGCCCCGCGCCAAGACGGAATCCGGAGAGGAGGCCCAACCTCCGCCCGCGGTGGAGAGGACCCAACCGCCACCGCGCCCCGACACGACCTGTCCTCCCGCCATGCGAGGCTCTTGTTAGGGGTTTACGACTACGTTGCTCGAAATAGGGTCATTTGACCGTAATGCGAAAGTCGATACCGGTCAACGAAATCGGCGTTTTTGTACGTAGTACTTCGATAGTGGCGGTAAAATGACGCCGTCATTCCTCCGGCAACCATGAGCGAGATGAAAGAAGAATTGGCGCGGGCCTTCCATGAAACCGGCTCGTTCCGGTGGGATCCGAATACAGGGTTTCGACTCGCGTCCGGTGAGATCAGCCCATTCTATGTCGATTGTCGATCGCTCATGGCGCACCCTGAACCACGCCGTCTGGTCGGGGCTTTGGCTTGCGAGGCGCTCGCTGGAGTGACCATCGATTGCCTGGGCGGATTGGAAATCGGAGCAATCTCGATCGCGACGACGATCTCGGACTATGGCTATGCCGCGACGCCGCGCCGAGAATGGCGGACCTTCGTGGTGCGAAGGCAAGCCAAGGACCATGGCTTGGGAAAGCTGATCGAGGGATCAGTGAGGCCCGGAGACCGGGCGCTCATCGTGGACGACGTGCTGACCAGCGGCGGGTCGTTGTTGAAAGCCATCGAAGCGGCTCGGCAAGCCGGCCTCCTCGTGCAACGGGCCCTCGTGATCGTGGATCGCAAGGAGCAGCGTGGTCGGGAGCGAGTCGAGCAGGAAGGTGTCTCACTCCTCACGCTCCTCACCATCGATGACCTCATGCGGCCGGAACCGGCGAGGGCATGAACTGTCCCTGCTATTTGCATTGAAATTCGATTCCCCATCGGCGTTCTTGCACGAGGTCCTGCGAGCCAGGCGCTGAGCCGCTGACCCGTAAGCGTCCCTTCGCCTCTCCTTCTCTGAGGATGGTGTAGTCGCCTCCGCACTTGTCTTTCATCAGTGCAAGGGCGTCTTTGCGGAACGATGACAGTATCGCTCCCTGCTCGCCCTTATACGGGTACGCGACGACGCCGCCGTCAACCCGGTCTTGCAGGAGCTTGGCCCCCTCCGCACAGCCGAACAGAGAGAGAATGGCAAGGCACCCCAGTCTTGACCATGTCTTCATATGGCTCCTATCATAACCTCATCAATGTCATCGCGTCAGTCGTCTTACCCATCCTGCTTTGCCCTCAGGAGGTCTGCCATGATCATCAGGCTATCGCTGTTTCTCGCAACTGTGTTCATGTTCTCTTTGCCTATCTCTACGTGGAGTCCGGTCTCAGCCTATCATTCGTACCTGCTTACGGTGCAGCAGTTGCAGGCAGGCTTGGCAAAGGCTCCATCGGTCTCGCAGAAAGGCTTCGTGCTCGTCGATGTCCGTTCGCCTGAGGAGCATGCCAGCGGCTTTATCCCTGGAACAGATTTCAACATTGATTTTCGGGAAATCAAAACCCGGCACCAAGAGTTGGGTGCGCGGAAGGGTGACCATGTCGTCGTCTATTGTCAGTCCGGACACCGGAGCAATATTGCAGCGGAAACACTCGCCGATTTGGGCTATACCAGGGTCTACAACGTGAGCGGAAGTATGAATGCGTGGCAGGAGGCCGGTTATCCTGTGGAGCAGCCGCGGCGTTAAGCGACACCCGGTGGAATCCGTCCCGTTGAAATGCGGTTGCACCCCAGACCGCTCTCGCGGGAGCGCGAATGCCTGCTATTCATCAGGCTGCGACGTTTCCGCGTCGTTCACAGTCTTTTACTTCGCCGCCTTATCTCCACGCGGGCTGATTCCGATCACAGCCGGGAGGGGAATATGCCCCGATTGATTCTGGTTCAGCAGGGCGGCCGACGCGGAGGTCTCGCCGACTTTTCCCGCGTTCCTGCTGAGGCTTGGAGCCAGCACCATGTCGGAGGACGACCCCCCGTCCATCGCCATGGCTCGCCGCACGGCGGGAAATTCCACGTGAATACACTGTCCGAGATCGTACAGTGACGCGGGCCGAGTGGTCTTGAACAGGACGATATGTCCGTTGTCCTGCTCGCCGACGATCGTTTGATGCGAGTGTTTCCCGGTCTGCCGGACTCGTATCGTCCCGTTCTGGTCCAAAAGCATCAAGGACTGAGCCGCCTCTCGATACGGCGGCCGTTGCTCATCAAAAGCCTCGACGGCGAGATCAAAAATTTTGGCGGGCGGGGTCCCTCCAATCGTGGGCTCGGCGGCAAACAGTCCCAGCCAAGTCGCATGTTGCCTGCCGCCAAGCGACCGTCCATTGGCGTACAGGAGACCGAGATAGGCATAGTTCTCCCGGAACAGGCCGGCATTAAAGATCAGGTGATGGCCCGTTCGCCTCTGCCATTCGAGAATGTCGAGGGGCTGATCCAAGCGTTCCTCGCGAAAGTAGTGCACCGAGAAACGGTAGCGTGATGGGTCGACGTCGATCGTGATCAGCGGAGGGACGTCAAGGCAGCCGGACGGACTCCAGAGAGCCATGCTCATGCCGTCGGCCAGGCGACTCCACGCAGGCGATTCCGGTCGAGCCGAACCGGGCAAGATCAGGAAACAGGCCGAAGCGAGGAGGACTATCCCGAGGAACGGCCGACATACGAGTTGCTGCAGGAAGCGACAATCCAGATTCGTCATAAACCGGCACGAGGACACCGGGTGCCACTAAATCGGGTTAGATTGCCCGGCATCGCGAACTCCATGATCTTTAACGCTTGTCCCTGGAGCTCGCCAGGGCTTTCGTTCTCGCCCGGCTGGAATCAAGAAGCTGACGTATCGCCTGGGCGAGCACTTCAGGCGTGAACGGTTTTTGCAGAAATCCGGTGGTGCCTTCTTCCTGACCGGCAAGAATGCCCAGGTCGTCCGTGTATCCGGACATAAACAGCACGCGGAGCTCGGGCTTGATCACGGAGAGATGTTGCGCCAATTCACGTCCTCCCATGCCCGGCATGACCATGTCGGTCAAGAGGAGATGGATCGAGCCGACCTGCTGGCT
>DASTSI010000146.1:0-4578 GCA_035760745.1 Nitrospira sp.
CGCAGGCGGTCGCCTTTGGCAAAGACTTGTGCTTGGTATCGTTTTCCGTCGACTTGCTTGATCAGCGTTCCGGAAAAGTCCGGCGGATGCGGGGGTTCGCCCGCGTCCGCCGGCCGACCGAGACAGGCAGAGAAGAGCAGGACCGCGGCCAACCAGCCTCTAGTGTTGTCGCTCAACAATCGGGGCAATATCGACCGGGTATCCCAGTGTTTCCGGGCCAAAACGAGGGTTCTCCGTCACCTTATACGCCGTACGATTTCCCTTTGGAGCCCGAAGCGACAGGTGTTCCACGAGCGTCCCGTTCGGCTTCACCACCACGGTCTGCGTCATCCCGGGTCCCGTTTGAGGATGCCAGACGACGAGTTGATAGGTGCCCGGCGGAATGCCGTCGATCGAGAATTTTCCCTCGGCGTCGGTGAGCGCATAGTACGGATTGTTCACCGCCATCGCCCAACTTTCCATGTAGGCGTGGAAGCCGCACTGCATGTAGAAGGTGCGGCGGCCTTTATTCAAGTAGATGGGCCCGACCAGCGATTTACCAGGCGCGTGGTTGTGGACGGCATGGAGATCGCCCCGTCGATGCTCATGATTCATCACCAAAGGCGTATTGAACAGCACGCGGGCGCCGGCTTCCAGGGAGGTCTCGTACCCTTGGATATCATGCATCACGGGATCCATGTTGATGACTTCGACCGCGTGCCCGTTTCTCACGATCGTCATGAACGGCTGGAACATGCAATCGCGGGCCTCGATCAGCGGAACGGACACCTCGAACGCCTTCCCCGCATCGATGCCTTCGAGCAGCACGATCGCGTCCTTCAACTCGCCGTGAGCGCCAACGACGAAGTCGTGCAACAAGCGCCATCCTTTGCCATTGGAGATGCGGCCGCAGTAGGCTGGGTCGGGAAATGTGATCAGGTTGAACCCTTTGGGCTCCGGGACCGGCCCATCCAACTTCACGGTTCCGGTAATCGTGCCGCCGTCGTGAACGTCGATGACATCGTACGCACCGCCGGTGACGGGATAGGCAAGAAGCATGACTGCAAGGACCATGACCCTTAGCCATTTCATACGTTACTCCTCACGTGTTACGACCTGGTCCGCGACCCTGCTCAGGGCACTTGCACCTCGAGCGTCGGCCGGATATCGATCGCCTTCCCGAGTGCCTGGAGACCGAAGTGGGGATTCTCTTCGATCTCATGAGCGCTCCGCCGTCCCTTCGGTGATTGGAACACAAAGTCGGCTTGGACAGAGCCCTTCGCGGGGACAACAATTTTCTTTTCCAGGATGGTGCCCACTCCCGGATGCCAAGCAGTCAGCACATACTCGCCCGGAGGCACGTCAGTGAGGGAATAGGTCCCGTCGGCCGCGGTCAGTTGATAATACGGATTCTCCACAGCCAATCCCCAGCTCTCCATGTAGGCGTGAAACCCGCACTGCATTACGAAAAATTTCCGGCCCTTCGTCATGTGGATGGTTTCCTTCACCGGCTGACCGGCGAGATGCTCGTGGCTGTCGGCCCCCGCGTTTCGCTTGTGGTGAGGATTCATCGGCAGCGGGGTGTTGAAGAGCACCCGCGGCCCGAGCTGCGAGGTTTCATAGGCTTGGATGTCGTGCATGACCGGGTCCATGTTCATGATGGTCACTTGCGAGTTGTCTCGCACGACGGTGACAAACGGCAAGAACCGGCAGTCTCTCGCCTCAATCGCCGGCGGTTCGAACGCGAAAGGTTTCCCCTTGCTCATATCGGCCAGGAACACCACCACGTCCTTTAACGCGCCGTCGGGGGCGACTTCGAACTCTTTCAAAATCCGCCACCCGGTGCCCGTCGAAATCCGGCCGCAATACACCGGATCAGGGAAGGTGATCAAGTTGAACCCTTTCGGGGTCGGCTTTCCGGCCGTCATCCTGACTTTTCCTTGGATCATTCCTCCGTCAGGGACGTCGATTTCCTGATATCCCCACACGCTCGTGCACCACAACGAAAGGATACAGATACACCCCAACATTCCACGCCTTGTCATTCCGGCCTCCACGTAAACGGGGTCCACGTAAAACGACAGCAAACAATTTTCTCATCGTACCAAAAGCCCATCTCAAAGAAAAAGGGGGAAGCCGCTCGGCTTCCCCCTTCTCGATTGTCTCGGCCTCCCGACGGAGGCCACCGGCATCGACTACTTCGCTGCCACAGGAAGAGCCTGGGCGGGCTGGTCCATCGACGCGCTCTTCATTCCCGCACCCGCTCCTGCCAACGGCAACAACCGCTGGTCGCCGGACGGCAACACGCGGAGATAGCCCCATTGACCGGACTGGGAGTACGGCAACCGCTGGTTGCTATACACGTAGTCGCCTGGCAGCCGATACGGTCCGCCGGCCGAGGGAAGGAAGGCATCGAGGACTTCCGAGCCAGAGTATTCAACGACACTGATCTGGTCGGCGCCCCGCATGAAGGGCTCGATCGGCCACTCATGCTTCTCAACGCTGAACATGCCGTTCTGCTCGTTGCTGGCTCCGATCACATGGATGCGCACGGGATCTCCCGCATGCGTTTCGATGATCGGCGTCGCGGGATCTTCCGGCTTGTCCGCTTTACAGGGCTGGAAGACCTTTCCGAGCGAGCAGCCTTGCTCCTCACGATACTTGTACGGCTCCGAGCGATAGTTCACGCCCGTCAAGCCCGCGACGTTTTGTACGTACGGCATGAAGCTGGTGCCGATGATGTTGTCTTCATCTTGGAAGAACAACGCGACGTCGCGATAATTTGGCCTGATTTCGTTCCCCGGAACCGAGCGATCGATGATGACGTCGGCCGCCCAGGCGTTCTTGTTCGACAGGTCGGCGCCGGTTTTCGGGTCACGATACTTCGACCCCTTCGGGCCCACCACGATCGCACCAAACAGACCGTTCCTCGGGTTCGTCATCACATTACCCCAGTCCCACACCAGCGACGTCGTCTCGCCGTTGAACGGATCCGCATAGTAGGTGTAGGTCCGCTCACCGCCCGGAGCAATCGTTTGATCGCCGGGATTGTTTCCGACGTTCGCGCCCAGCGAGTCCTTCGGGTCGAAGGTCAAGCCGATCGCCGAGAAGGAGGCCTTGCTGGCTTTCATCTTGTTCTTCAGGTTGATCTTCACGCAGTCTCCGACATTGACGCGGAGCGTCAGCGGCATCGGTTGCGCGCCGCCGGCGACCTTGGTCACGTCCTCTTCAAGCGCGTAGATCTTGGCCTCCGGATTCGTCATCAAGATTTTCCGTTCGAAGTCGACCTCGATCTCCTCCGGAGCCTTGGCATTGAACTTCATCGCCGGGTAGTCCATCGCGACGACATTGAAGCTCTTCACCGGAGCGTCGGCCGGACAGACCGGCAACGCCTTCGGAATTTCGCCCTTGTTGGAGAATCCGGCCGGCAGCTTCTTCAGATCCGGCTGCTCCTTGTCGTACACCCGGATGATGCCCCAGCCACCCTCGGAGAATTTCGAGGACCGGCCGTTGAAGTGGATGTAGTCCCCGGCCTGATGTCGGGGCCCGCCCGCTTCCGGCACCACAAGATCGTAGCGTTCGGCGATGCCGATGTGAATCGAGTTCTTGCGGTTTGCATCGGGCGCGTAGCGCTCGGTCCAGAACGTATGGCCGGACAGGGTCCAAACCATCGACTCGTTCATGAGGGTGTGGAGCAGACGGAAGACCATGGTGTCTCCCACATAGGCCCTCAACGTGGGCGTGTACGGATCACCGTGGATTTGACTGTTGAACGCTTGGGACACGTCCGGGTTGGTCGCCAACCGCTGGGCGATCGGTCCTGCGCGGAAATTGAGCCCGCTACCCGTCGTGTGCGTGCCGCCGTTCAGGAACGGCATGGGCGTCATGTAGATCTTTTCCGGCATCATGAAGGAGACGGTCTTCCCTGCTTCCAGCGCGACTTCGACCGGCTGGCCAGGGGGGTTCCCCGCCGTGACGATGTTCACGGTGTGCGGCACGGTGTCGTGCACCTGCACCATCAGCTCCCGGAAACTGTTGTTCACGCCGTGGCCTACCGGCTCGTTCGTATGGATGTCCGCGATCGGACCGCTCCAGATCAGCTTGCCGGTCTTCGGATCATGATACGTCGAGCCTACCGGCTCGGCGATGAACGTGCCGAACCCGCCATGAGGCCAGGTCGTCGCACCGAACGCGTGATCGTGCCAGAACACCGTTCCGACGTCCGCGTCGACCCAGAACCGTTGCCTCACGAACTCGACCGTGATGATGTCGTTCGCCGGATGGTCGTGCTTTAAGCCTTGGGCCAAGGTGATCGTGTTGCCGTTGATCGCCTTAATGCGAGAGATCTCATTGCCCTTGACGTTGTCCGCACCGACAAGGATCAACGTTCCGACGTGATACTGCTTGGCATTTTTCACCGAGATGCTGGTCGCGCCCTTCTTTGCCGGAGCGGTCAGCACCGTATTCATTGGGGCCGGTAGGCCCTTCTTGTTCTTCTTCTCCAGCATCGTGAACGGACGAACGGACTGCTCATAGGAGAACCCGGTGATCACGCCGTCCGATGCCTGGTTGTCGAATTGCAGGAAGTGCCAGTGCGTG
>DASTSI010000147.1:0-20949 GCA_035760745.1 Nitrospira sp.
CGGACCTGCTTCTCCATCGAGCCTGGCATTTATCTGCCGGGAGAATTCGGCATCAGGAGCGAGCTCGACGTGTATCTTTCTGAGACAGATGCCCTCGTCTTTGGCCTTCCTCTTCAAGAGGAGTTGTCTCCGTTGCTCTGAGAGCAGCGGCCCTCTCGTTTCTTGACACTGTTCCCCGGCGGCTTATAGAGTGACGGGCTGGGTGGGAAAACCGTTCTAACCAATAAGGGAACCTACGCGATGTTCGGGACCATGGGAATCTCCGAGCTCATTATCATCCTCGCGATTGTCCTGATTATTTTCGGCGCGGGGAAGCTGCCGCAGATCGGAGAAGGCATCGGCAAGGCACTGAAGGGATTCAAGAAGGAAGTCCACGACATCCCGCCTCCCGAGACAGCTCAAGCGGACGCCGGGACGTCCCCCTCGACACCGGCACAGTCAGCTCCCCAGGCTCCGCCTGCACAGCCGTCAGCCACCCCGCAGGCCCAATCCTTGAAACCTACCGCTCCTTACACACCGGGACCGGAATTGACCCCCGGAACAACGGCCTCATTGATGTACAACATGGCAGCGGCTCCTACCCCGCCCGGGGTGAAGGTGGCCGCTCCGGTCAGGCCAACAGAGGACGCCCAGCGCCCGCCGACCATGGAAGAGCGGGCTGCCGCGCCATCACCGGTTGGACGACCGCAGTATCCCGCGCTTCCCCCCACTGCGCAGCAGAAGCCGGCTGCGAAACGCCCGTCTGCCATCGTCAACAAGGACGCAGTGGCTCGCGTGCAAGCGCAACAGGCGGCGATGAAGACCAAGGCCGCTCAAGGTGCGGGAGTTTCGCCGGCCGATATGCAAACCCTTGGCGAGGGATTAGGCGATGCGCTGCGGACGTTCAAGCAAGCCGTGGCAGATGTTCGGAATTCGGTCGATCCACAAATGCGCACCATCCAGGCTGAGATGGAGGCAGCGCAAAAAGAATTGCAGCAATCGATCGATACGGCAAGAGAAATCCCCGCCGTTCAAGACGATCCGCCGAAATCCGCCTGATTTCGGAGCTTCCTTGGACTCCCGCTTCTGCCTGTACCGTTTCCTTCTTCTCCTTCTGAGCGCCCTGAGCGCCGGCTTGCCGACGGCTGGCTGCGCACCCACGTCGCCTCCCCCCTCACCGGCCGAGGCCGTGAAAATCCTCGTAGAGCTGACTCATGATGCGCATCCCGAAATGAGAAGGACCGCCGTCGAGTCACTGGGGAAAATTGGTAACCGAATTGCGATTGCCGAGGTCGTTCGTCTGCTCGGCGATGAATCACCGTCGGTCCGGAGCGCGGCAGCGACCGCGCTCGGTCGGCTGGGAGGGCCTACGACGACCGACAGCATCTCCGCCTTGCTTCACGCCCTCGAGGATCAAACAGAAGACGTCCGGGAAGCGGCCGCCCAGGCGCTCGGTGAGATCGACCCCGCACCGGACATGCTGACCGAGATGGCGGAACTCTTCACGGCTCTCCGTCCGGAAGTCCGCAGGGCGGCTGTTCTCGCTCTCAATCGGATCGATTCGACGCGATGGGCCGCAGTATTGAGCAAGGCCGCTTCTGATCCCGATGAGGTGGTCCGGCAACGGGCCGTCGCCGTGCTGGGAGAAATCGAAAGCCCTGATCGTGTCCGCCTGCTGCGCGAGCGGTTGGTCGAGGACCCAAACCCGGCGGTGCGGGCGGAAGCAGCCTATCGACTCCGCACCCTCCCGGACAAGGAGCTCCATGCGGTTCTCGATCGGGCGTCAGCGACTGACCCAAGCGTGATCGTGAGACGATGGGCGAGGGCAGTTGAGTAGAAGGGACTCGCAGAGGAGCGGTCAAGCTGTTCGGCAGCGATTCAGGGCAGTAACGAGATCTACGACTTCTTTGCGGGCCTGATCGTCAATCTCGGTAAACTGAACTCCCATCCCCGGAAACAGGAGAAAGCGCTCCGGCTTATTTCTGGTCCAGGCCACTTTCGCCTTTGCCTTGTGCTTTTCCCAAGGTCGATCGGGTAACGCGAATTCGACGGCCAACTCCGTGCCGGGAGCCAAGGGAGTGCTGCTTTCGATGAAGAGCCCTCCGCCTCCGATGCCCCCCGTCAGGCTGTCGTACTGCTTGCCATCAGGGGTCGTGTATCGAACCTTGACCGCGAGGGGGGCTCTGGGGTGCGCGCGCGCATGCGCGAATCTCGTGTCGTCGTCGCTCATCTGGATGCGGTCGATGACCTCCAGCCACGACATCGTGCCGAGCAAACTCCCGTTCGGGGCGTGGAGAGAAATCACCTCCCGATTGGTATCGATGTCCAATGTCTTTCCTTCATGCCCATGAGTCAGAAGAACGGGAAATTTCATCGATCGATCCTTTTCCTTGGGACGCCTTTGCTCCGCGGCGGCCCGACGACCGTCATGCCGCCGGCTGACCGACGTGCTGAATGGCTTTGACGAGCTCAAGGACACGGGAGCGAATATCCGGCGCGATCTCCGTAAAGCGCACTCCCATGCCGGGACTGAAGGTATACTGATCCGCCTTTGGGCATACCCAGGCCACAAGCCCCTTCGCCGGCAACCATTCGTTGGGCCGCTCGGGAAGAGAAAACTCCATCGCCAATTTGGTTCCGACCGGCAACGGATTCAGGCTCTCGATAAAGAGCCCTCCTCCACCGATCCCGCCGGCTCGGCTTTCGAATTGACGACCTTCAGGAGTTTTGTATTTCACGCGAAAGGAGAGGGTCACGCGCGGCTCCGTGCGAGATTCTCGGGTCGCCGGAGGTTTGCGGTACGCAAGAATTTGGTCGATGACGAAATCCCAGGACAGATTGCCAATCGCCTCTCCGTTGATGCCGAAGAGCGTGACGATTTCGCGGTTGGCATCCATCTCGATGGTTTTGCCCTTGTGCCTGAGGCTTGACACGACCTGATATTTCACGCGCCCTCCCGCTGTGCCACCACATCGCAAGTATAGCGCAGCATTTCCCCCTGTCGAGGAAAACCGAAGACCGGTCAAGAGGACCGGGCGGATGAAATATGGGAGAATCGGAGGGTCGCAGGCTCAAGCAGGGAGGCCGGCGGCCCTCCCCGCTGCGCTTCCATGTCCTACGGATGCCTCGCGTAGGCGGACTTAGGCGGTCTTGGCATCCTTGTCCTGTTCGAAGATCCGGATGGGGGCATGTTTGCCGAGGATGGCGTCTTCGGTGATCAACACTTCTTTCATCTGCTTCTGAGATGGTGCGTCGTACATGACGTCGAGCATCACCTCTTCCAGGATGGCACGCAGGCCTCTCGCCCCGGTCTTTTGCGTGAATGCCTTACGAGCAACGGCGCCGAGCGCCCCCTCGGTGAATTTGAGCTTGATCTTTTCGAACGAGAGCAGCTTCTCATACTGCTTGGTCAGCGCATTCCTCGGCTCCGTTAAGATTCGTATGAGGGCGCGTTCATCGAGCTCGTCAAGCGTCGCGACCACCGGGAGGCGACCGACGAACTCCGGGATCAGTCCATACTTGAGAAAATCTTCAGGCTGAACCTGCTCGAACAGCTCCCCCAGGCGCACCTCACCCCGGGTCCGTATCTCGGCCCCGAAGCCCATGGCTTTGCGATTGAGCCGCTGCTCGATGATCTGCTCAAGCCCGACGAACGCGCCACCGCAAATAAACAGGATGTTGCTTGTGTTGACCTGGATAAATTCTTGGTGGGGATGCTTGCGCCCGCCTTGTGGCGGGACGTTTGCGACGGTGCCTTCGATGAGCTTCAGCAACGCTTGCTGTACACCTTCGCCGGATACATCGCGGGTGATCGAGGGGCTGTCGCTCTTCCGGCTGATCTTGTCAATTTCATCGATATAGACGATGCCGCGCTCGGCCCGCTCGACGTCGTAATCCGCTGCCTGCAAGAGCTTCAGGATGATGTTCTCGACATCTTCGCCGACATAGCCGGCCTCGGTCAGCGTCGTCGCGTCGGCCAGTGTGAAAGGGACATCGAGGTACTTCGCGAGCGTTTGGGCCAGCAGCGTCTTTCCCGTGCCGGTCGGGCCCACCATCAAAATGTTGCCCTTCTGCAGCTCGACGTCATCGACGTCCTTTTCCTTCGCCGAGATCCGCTTATAGTGGTTGTGCACGGCGACGGAAAGGATCCGCTTGGCCCGTTCCTGACCGACGACATATTGATCCAGATGATGCTTGATCTCGGACGGCTTCTTGAGCTTCGAGGAGATTTCCTCTTTGGCCTCTTCCCAGTCTTCCGCGATGATGTCGTTACAAAGATTGACGCACTCGTCGCAGATGTAGACCGTCGGACCGGCGATCAGCTTGCGGACCTCGTCACGGCTCTTGCCGCAAAACGAGCAACGGAGATGTCGATCCATCTTTTCCTGCTTGGCCATGCCTCCTCCTGTGTTACTTCTCTTTGGCCCCGTCTTTATCCGACGTACCCACCGATTTCAGCGCTTTGGGCGCTCGAGTGATGACTTCATCGATCAGGCCGTACCGTTTCGCTTCTTCGCCCGACATGAAATAGTCGCGCTCAGTGTCGTTGGCGATCTTCTCGATCGGTTGGCCTGTATGCTTGGCGAGAATTTCGTTCAGACGCTCGCGGATCTTTAAAATCTCTCTCGCGTGAATGTCGATCTCGGTCGCCTGTCCCTGAAACCCACCCAGCGGCTGATGGATCATGACGCGGGCGTTTGGAAGCGCGAAGCGCTTACCTTTGGTGCCGGCCGCGAGAAGCAACGCCCCCATGCTCGCCGCCTGCCCCAGGCAAATCGTATTGATGGGCGGTTTCACGTATTGCATCGTATCGTAAATGCCAAGGCCTGCGGTGACACTGCCTCCGGGAGAATTCACGTACAGATTGATGTCCTTTTCAGGATCTTCGGCTTCGAGGAACAACAGTTGGGCGATGATGAGATTCGCGAACACGTCGTCGATCGGCGCCCCCAGGAAGATGATGCGGTCTTTCAGGAGCCGCGAATAGATGTCATAGGCGCGTTCGCCTCGGTTGGTCTGTTCGACTACAATCGGCACTAGCATGCGAGCCTGTTCCTTTCAAGATTTGCGGCCGGCCGTCCGGCTAGCCTTGAATCACTGCGTGACGATAGACAAAATCCAGCGATTTTTCTGCGAGGATTCGTGCTCGCAGCTCTTCGACAGAATCCTGCCCCCCCGCCTGGATCATCTTGATCAGGTCCGCTTGGGGCATCCTGAGCTCCGTCGCGAGACGGTGGATTTCGTTGTTCAAATCCTCCTGCGTGACTGTCAATTGCTCCTTCTCCGCGATCGCTTCCAGAATCAAGCCGACCTTGACCCGGCGCATCGCTTCCTCGCGATTTTGCTGCTTCAGTTGGGCGAGGTCCTCGGTTCCCCCACCTTCGACGGCCGCCCGCCGTTGCCGCTGCTGCACGTGTTGACGGATGATCGCTTCCAGCTCCCGCTCGACCAGGCTTTCGGGGAGGTCGAAATGATGCGTCTCGAGCAATCGTTTGACGATCGTGTCCTTGTACGAATCCTCGATTTCCCGCTTGAGAGCCTTTTCCATTTCGCCGCGCAGCTTGTCCTTGAGCTCGTTCAGCGAACCATAGGATCCGCAATCCTTCGCAAATTCATCGTCGAGATCCGGAAGCTTCTTCAGTTTCACGGCATTGACGGTGAGCTGAAAGACCACCGTCTTGCCGGCAACTCGTAAGTCGGGATGCGTTGCCGGATAGGATTGAGGGATTTCGACGGTCTCGCCTTCCTTCCTTCCGATCAAATGAGGATCGATATCCAGGCCGAGCACCGCGGCTTTTGAACCGACTCTGTGCAGGTGGCCTTCCTTCTTGGTACCGTCGAGCGGTTCGCCGTCAAGGCGTCCGACCAGGGACAGGACGACAAAGTCCCCCTCGGTGATCGAGTGACCGGCGGGGGCGGCGTCGAGACGGGCATGCTGCTCTCGCAGAACCTCCAGGCCTTTCATCACCTGATCGTCGGTGACCTTTCGGGTGTCGGGCTTGAGCGAGATCGGGTTGGGAGCTTTGTAATCACGGAGCTCGATCTGCGGCTTGATTTCTACCGTTGCCGTGAATGTAAACGGTGCATCCCTCTTAATTTTGACCCGGTCCAGCGGGGGGATTTCGACCACGACCGGAGAGATGCCGGCTTGACGCACCGCACGCTCATAATAATCGGGCACGAGTCCGCGAACGACATCCTCCTCCACGGCCTTGGCGTACCGTTTTTCGAGCAAGGCGACGGGCGCCTTTCCTGGTCGAAAGCCCGGGACGCGAACCTGGCGATTCAAATCTTTATAAGCTTGGACAAACCGCTGCGAGACTTCTTCCGCCGGCACCTCGATCTTCAGGGCCCGCTTCATGGGTCCCAGTTCGGTCATTTCCATCTTCATGTGCCGGCCGTGTCCCTACCCTTACGGACCCGCAGGACGCGGGCTCTGGTTCGGTCGTGGTCTGGTGCGAGAGGGGGGACTTGAACCCCCACGGTTACCCACGAGATCCTAAGTCTCGCGCGTCTGCCAGTTCCGCCACTCTCGCACGGCGGGATGCGCTGGACACCGTCCAGCAATGTCAGCAAACAAGCGAAAACATGCGTTCGTGTCGCTATTTTGTACAGTCGGAGGCGTATAACTGTCAACCCATACTCCTGCGGGGAAACAGCGATTTACCAGAAATTTTACATCGAGAAGAGGTGAATCGTTTCTGCCCCCATCCGCGAGAGACCGGCGGCGCAGGGGCCCTTCTACTTGCGAGTTGCGAGGGGCCGTATAACCGGTATAATCAGCAATACGTAATCTGCCGGTCCATGAGGAGGTGCGTCATGCGAACGACGACGCTCTTGTATGTGGCTTTCGCTCTCTTTCTCCTGCTTCTGATCACCGCTCCCTCGTCGGCCTATCGGGATTACTTCACGCCGGAACAAAAGGCCCGACTCGAAAAGATTCAAACGGTCCGGGTCGAGGCCCTGGGACTGACCGACTCGGGAGCCGTCGATGCCGCCCCGATCACCGACGTCGTGGCGCGTCGACTCGGAGAACTGGGCTATACGGTCGTGAAAGATGCGCGCCAGCCCCACGATGCGGTGGTCAAGGTGAAGTGTGAACAACGCAAAACGTGGGAAGGCACCACGGCGGCCGGCGGAGATGCGGACTTGCCTGATGCCCCCTCTCGGCTTTGGAAAGGGCCAGCCTGCCAGATGACCTATCTGCTCGGCGACATGAAGATTAAGTGGCAAAAGGAAGTCCGTGCCGATTTTGAAGACGCGGTGTCGGCCGCTGCGGCGGCCCAGGCTGGTGATCCGGGCGCGTATGCGATGTCCAAGCTCCGTGAGAAGTTGGAACAGTACGATTTTCCAGTCCTGCTGGCGGCGGAATGGGGCCAGCCTGATCGGCTGCTGAAATTGCTCGATGCGCCGAACACCAGCCAGATGCGAAAAATCAAAATTATTTCCCTCCTCGGCGAGATGCAGGCGGACGACGCGCTTCCCAAGCTCAAAGAGGCGCTCAAGGACAAAGAACTCTCCAAGCAGGCGGCCGTGGCGTTGGGAAACATGGGCAAGGAGGGCATTCCCATCCTGGTCGACATTCTCAAGCACTCCAAGCAGCCGGATCTGCAAGCCGCCGCAGCCAAGGGTCTGGGCGACTTAGGCAACACGCATAACGATTCTTCGGTCGTGCCTCCGCTTCTCGAGATGCTTGATGCTCCGGGTATTGACATCAGAGTGCAGACGGAAATTGCCTGGGCGCTTGGAAGAGTGCCGGATCGAAGATCCGTTGCGCCGCTGTTCGAGCTTGATCGGAAGCTCCAAAAGATCCGCAAAGATCCTCCTGACCCGGACATCAAAAAGCTCAAGGAGGCCGTCTTTTGGTCGATCAAGCAGGTCTACACCGAAGATCAATATAGTTGATTGGCGCACTGTCCTTGCTCACGCCAAGCGCCTCTTGCGCCTGCGAAGGCCCACCTGCATTCGCGGCGCCCCTCAGGATGTCGAGCCAGGTGCAATCTGCTAACGCTCAGGATCTGCGGATCGGCTGAACCGGTACGGACGGAGTGACGCGGATGTCGGAGATCTCGAGAAGAGGCCTGTTGCGCCTAGCGGCGACAACGGGAAGCATGCTGGTATGGCGGGACGTCATCGGCTCATTCTCGGGTCTTCAGTTTCTTCACCGGACGGCCCACGCGGCTGAACCGATCAAGATCGGCATCATTGATCCTCTCTCCAGTCCCTATAAGACCTCTTCCATCCATGACGTGCACGGAGCGAATGTCGCCGTGGATCTCTTCAACCGGAAGGGCGGAGTCTTGGGACGCCGCGTGACGATCATCGAGGGGGATGATGCCTCAAACCCGGATACCGCGGTCAAAGTCGCCAGCCGGTTCATCAATGAGGATCGCGTCGACGTCCTCATGGGAACGTTCAATGGAGAATGTGCGCTCGCGGTCAGTGCCTTGGCCAAACAGCACAACACGCTGTTCATGGTCACCGGGTCTCATCTTCCCGCGTTAACCGGCGCCGCTTGCAACGCGCACACCTTCGTCTTCATGCCGAACGCTCGGATGATGGCGCGGGCCGTGGTGCCCCATGTGTCGAAGGCCTATGGCACTCGCTGGTACATGATCACCACGGACTCACTCGACGGAAGGTCCGCTGCACAGGCCATGAGCGAGGCCGCGGCGCTCAATGATGTCCAGGTGCTTGGCGAAATCCTCGTACCGTTCGGCTCGAACGACTTCACCGAGGCCCTTGCCGAGGCGAAGGCCAAGCAACCTGGCGCGGTCATCCTCAACCTCTACGGATGGGATCTTGTCCATGCGCTCCGGGATTTTGCCAAGCTCGAGCTGGCCAAAGAGAAGATCGGCGTGGCCGGGATGATCGGCGGCGAACAGATCGGCCGCCCCCTCGGATACGCGCATAACGCCGGCATCTGGGGACTCATCTGGGATCCCAAGATCAATACGGAAAGCTCGAAACGGTTCATTCAGGCCGTCATCGACAAGTACAATCACACCCCGACGTCACGCTGTTATCTGGGCTATGCCGCCATGACACAGATTCTCGAAGCCATAGAGCGAGCCGGCACAACGGACAGCGTTGCGATGATTAAAGCATTGGAAGGCCATGAATTCGATGGGCTGAAAGCAGGCCGGTCGGTCTTTCGCTCCATCGACCATCAACACGTTCAGGATGTCCTGGTCGGTGAGGCGTTCGGTAAAGAACTGGGCCTGGGTCACTACAAAATCATGGCCACCGTATCAGGGAAGACCCTTGCAGAAATGGAGGGGCCCCGCGATTGTAAGTTCTAGCGGTCCGAGGCAGCGTCCATGTCCGGACGCTGCCCCAACGCGTTCTTCACACCTGCTATCTCGTCACAGTAATCTCAACACGGCGATTTCTCGCCCGTCCCACATCGGTCGTATTGGGCATCACGGGCTTCCTGTCGGCGGCGCCCATGGCATGAGGCGCGGACAGTCCTCCCTCGGTTAACGCACGAGCGGCATTGACCGCCCGCGCTTCAGACAACTCCTGATTGCTGGGAAATTTTTTCTTTAACTCGCCTACGGTGGGACGATTGTCAGTGTGACCTTCGACGTGCACCTTGTACTCTGGAAAATCTTTGAGGATCGCCCCCACGTGCTTCAGCGCGTCGGCACCGGCAGGCTTCAATTGATCTTCCCCGGATCCGAACAGATAGCCGGAAGCGAGGTTGATCAGCAGTCGTTCGTTGTTCAGATCGATCGTGATGTTGTTCTTGTCGATCTGCGGCCGGAGTGCGCGAATGAGTCCGCGCTGTGCCTCCTTGAGCTTCGCCATCTCGGCCGACAAATCCCCTCGCAATGCTGCCAATTGTCGGTCCCGATCGGCCAATTGTCCCTCGAGGTCCGCGACTCGCTGTCTGGCAGCCGCGAGCTCGGCCGCCAATTTGTCCTTGTCCGCTTCGCCTCCCTTCGCGGATGCCAGCTGGGCTTCCAATTCGCTGATCCGCTGCCTGGCTGTCGTCAGATCGGCCGCCTGCTTTTCCGCCTCTACGCCGGTCCCTCGAAGCGCCGCCACTTGGGAGTGCGCCGCCGTCAGCTCTGCCGCCAGCTTATCCCGGTCTCCCGCCGCGCCTTGAGAAGCCGCGAGCTGTCGCTCGAGGTCGTCCACCCGCTTCTTGGACTGCTCCAATTCGCTCTGCGCCCTGGACAACTGACTGGCGAGGGTCGCCCCGTCCGCCGCAGTGGATCTTGCGGACGCCAATTCCCGGTTCCGTTCCGCGAGTTGTTGCTCGAGATCGTTCACCCGGCTCTTGGACCGCTCCAATTCACTCTGCGCGCTGGACAGCTGATTGGCGAGGGTCGCCCCGTCCGCCGCAGTGGATCTCGCGGACGCCAATTCCCGGTCGCGGTCCGCGAGTTGACGCTCGAGATCGCTCACCCGGCTCTTGGACTGCTCCAATTCGCTCTGCGCCCTGGACAACTGACTGGCGAGGGTCGCCCCGTCCGCCGCAGTGAATCTTGCGGACGCCAATTCCCGGTCGCGGTCCGCGAGTTGTTGCTCGAGATCGTTCACCCGCATGCTGAAGCTCGAATTCTGCGCCTGCGAGGCGGCTAATTCGTCGGCCAATCGGCGCCGCTCTTTCTCAGCCGCCGCAAGGCGATCGGCCAGATCGGTCGTCGTTTTTTCTGCAGCAAAGCGGTCCCGATTCCGGTATTCGTACCCGCCGTCGCAGCAAACCGGTTCATGTTTTCCGACGCACCCGGCGAGCGCAATCAACACCATGCCGACCGATGGAATGACTTGAAAGACGCGCATCCTGACCTCCTTAAGACAGTCCTGGTTACACTGCTGCAGTACAGTAGGCACATTTGCTGGCCCTGACCGGAATCACCGAAAGACAGTGGGGGCAGTCCTTCGTCGTCGGCGGACCGGCGGGCGGCGTGGTCTTGAATCGATTGATTTGTTTGACCACGAGAAAAATCACGAACGCAATGATAAGAAAATCGAGCACCGTCTGCAAAAACACTCCGTAATTGATCGTCGGGGCACCGGCTGCTTTTGCGGCTGCCAACGAAGGCTGGGGGGTTCCGGATAGGTTGATGAACAGGCTCGAAAAATCGACCTTCCCCATCAACAGTCCGAGCGGAGGCATCAACACGTCGCTGACGAGAGAGGAGACGATTTTTCCGAACGCACCCCCGACAATGACGCCGATCGCCATGTCCAGGACGTTCCCCCTCATGGCGAACTCTTGAAATTCCTTCAGCATGGTTCTGCTCCCTTGTGAGAAGGTTCACAGCACACTTCGCGCATCACGCCCGCTTGCGAGCCGTGTCAAAGGTATACCCGAGGGGCCAGATGTAGAGGTTATCCGTGTCTCTCGTGCCCGGGGCCGGCCGGCTGTTGAAGCGGAAGGTCCATTGGAAGCCGCTGACAAAACCGGCGATGATCTTGAACCGCACCCCGGTGTCCGCGGTCAGATAGTAATCCTGCGTATTCTGGAGCGACGGGAAAAATTCGTGGAAGTGATAGAGGGCGATTTTCTCGTCCAAGAAGGGCCAATTGAACTTGAGGGACCACCGAGCGCGGAAGGAGGTCTTGTCGGTGGCGACTTTGAAATCTTCATTGAAATACGACGCGCCGGCCTCGGTGTAGAGCGTCATGTCCTTGAGCCAAGGACTGGCATAGTCGTTCCGGTCGATCCATTGGTAACCGGGACCGGATGACAGCGCCGTTCGAAGGTTGAGGTCCTGAAAGGTGTCTTGTTCGAAATAGGAGGCGGCGAACCAGTACAACCGCTTGGTAATAAAGAAGTCGAGTTTGATCGTGCCTCGGCTGTTCCGGACTTGAAGGCGTCCGGCATCGTCGCCGTAGATGTACCGACCAAGCAAGGTCAATCGCAGAAGCTCACTGCGTCCCGTAAACTCTCCGATGAGACTCGCGCTTCGAAGATGGCTGTTCCCCGACGCCTGCGAGTACCCTCCCTGGAGACTTCCGGTATAGATGACCGGCGGCTGCACGAGTGGATTGACCTCGGTAATCGAGTCGAGTGGAACCGATAGGGCGCCCTTCAGCGGTTCGGCTTGTACCAACAACGTCCCTGCCGTTTCAGTCGTGGCCGTGCCGACGATGATCGATCCTTCCTTCAGATGAAACGGGAGTGGATGCGTGACCCTGAGTTTCACCACATCACTCCACTTCACCTTCAACATGTTGTCGGGACTCGCCGGCGTGTTGATCTGCAAAATTCCGCCCGTCATTTCGATGATTTCGCCGTACAAGACGCTGCCGTCTTTTAAGGTCACCGTATCTATGAGAGCCGTTCCCTGCGGCGCCGGCGCGGCGTCGGTGTCAGCGGCCGCTGAGGGACGGTACAGAGCGAATACGGTGAGCAGAACACACCACACGACTCTGATCATGCACGTCCTCCAATTGATTGTCGGCCTCGACCGGAATAGAGCCGGTCGAGCCTAGGAAATTTGCCAGTTGTATAACGGAATGGGCTTCACTTCGCAATTCGTTCGCGCGCATTCAAGATGCTTGCCGAGCGGCACAGCGGGATGCCGTTACGTTCCGAGGACGAGTCTCAGCGAATGATCGAGAACGACACAAGCGGGAAAGCAACCCGAGGGTCATGCCTGGATGGGGACGGAAGCGGAGGGCCATTCGATCTTCGCAGCCCGGAAACGTTCGACGATCGCCTTGTTGATTTCGCCTTGCGCGGACGCATACTGGAGGGCAGGGACCCAAGGCTCGATCGCAATCGTGACGGCAGGGTGTCCCAGTTGACTCACACCGATGGATGGGGCAAGGTCTTTTAATACGTGCGGATGCCCGGCCAGGACATCACGTACAATCATCATGGCCTGATCAAGATCGGTTTTATAAGCCACCTCCACGGTCAGGTGAAGCTGCCGAATGGTTCCGAAATTGTGGAGAATCTCTCCGATAATTTTCCGGTTCGGGATGACGACGCGTGAACGATCCGGATGCAAGAGAGTCGTGGAGAAAATATCGATCATCACCACATCGCCATGGACGCCGAGCACCGAGATATGTTCGCCCACCTTGAACGGCTTCGTGAAGATGATCGATAGACCCGCCATCACGTTGCTGAGGACGCCCTGAAGGGCGAGACCAATCCCGACACCGGCCACTCCGATTCCTGCGATCAGCGGAGCAATGGGCACGCCCAGGGCCTGGAGAGCGATCATCGCGCCAAAGAGCAGGATGACGATCTTTACCACGCGCACCAAGAGCAGACGAACGGGCGGCTCCAGTGTATGGCGCTCGAGCTGCTGCTGCGCCACGCCGCCAGCCCATCGCGCCGCCATGACGGTGATCAGAAAGATGCCGATCGCCACCGCCGCCTGAATGCCGTAGACGATCACATACTGACTCAGCGTGTCCATGTTCCCCTCAGTTATCTAGCGCCCGAGCAGGCCCTTGAGCAGATCCTCGCCCTGCTTTTTCAGGTCTTGGGGCTTGGTGGTGCCTTCCAGCAATCCCTTGACCGTCTCCTTGGCTTTTTCACGAACCTGCTCCTGCACTGCACCGGTCATATCCTTCATATCGAGGCTGTACGTCGGATTCTGCGCCGTTCCCGTGACGCGCAGAGGCAGCCGCAGTTTGCCGTCCTTCATCATCAACTTTCCGATCGGCGATGATCCGGCGATTTTCTGGCTCAGGCCGGGCGAAAGATTCAGCGCGATCTTTAAGTCCACGGCCTTATCGAATCCGACCGTCCCGCCACCCGTGGCTTGAAAATCATGACTGTCCAGCAACAGTTTTTGCAGCGTGATCAATCCGTGCTTCACGGAGAAGTCGGTTTCCAACGTGGAAAACGCCGTCACCTTGGCCTGATCAACCGGAAGTCCGGCGACCTTCAGCAACCCGACGATCTCCTGCATGAGATTCACGCCCTCGATCTTGCCCTCTTTCACTTCCATATGTCCGGATCCTTCCAATGCGGTCGTGAGGTCGGCCGTTTTGAAGCCTCGACCCGCGAGAGCAAGATCGGCCGCGGCGACGCCGTTCAAGGAGACGGGACTGCCGGGACTCAGCACATCCAAAGCAGGGGCGACCTGAAGGCCGCTGACGGCCGCTGTCCCGTTGAAGGGCGGTACGGGAGTTCCCGTTGTGACCGTGCCTTGAGCCTTGGCCTGGCCGTCGAAGAGTTGAAACGAGAGATTCGACAGGCGCGCGTCCTGCCGGAGAAGCTCGGCATTGGCTTGGAAGTTCTTCAATTCGATCGGCTTTTTGAGCCCCGTCTCGACGGGAAGATCGCCTGTGTTGATCGATGGCGACGTGATCGTCACCTTGGCATGGCCGTGGTGGACGTTTCCCTTCACGTCAACCACCGAGCCACCCATCACGACAGCGAGCCCAAGATTGGTGACATCCACGAGCTCGATCGCCGGAACATTCTGCTTGAACGGATACGGCCCGGTCACCGTGACCGATAAATTTTTGATCTGGACCGGTTTGGTCAGCGGGAGACGGGCCGGGACGTCGGCGGTATTGATCGAGGGCGAAGACACCGTGGCATCCAATTTTCCATGGGTCAGGGCCCCTTCAATATCGACCTCCATCTTCCCGAGGCCGATTTTGAACGCATAGCGTTGAAGCTCGGCCGTCTGAACAAGCGGACCGAAGCTTCCGTCGACCGATACAGGGATGTGTTCCGGTTGGACCGTCGCCGTCAGGTGGAGCGTCGACGTCTCACCAAGTCGGACGGAATTCAAGGCCAGTTGCAGGTCCTGCACATGATGCTCAGATGGTGGATGCGTGGAGAGATCTCGATATTCCAACTGGCCGCCGTCGATCGTCAAACGGTCTACGGCAAGCAGTGCCAGCGCTTGAAGCGGCTCGTGAACCGGGCGCTGCTCCGGCGCCGGGACCGCGGGAGGCGAGGCGCCTTTCGGTCCGATGGTCGACACATTGAGGACCCCGTTCTTGTCCTTGACGACTCGAATGACCGGATCTCGTAGGATGATCTCCTCGACTTCCACCTTGCCGCCCAGCAGCGGCATCAGCTTGATGCCGACGTCGAGCGCGCTGAGGGACGCGAACGGCGTCGTACCGAAGGCGGGATCGTCCAGGACGGTGAATCCTCTGACGCGCGCCCCGAGGCGAGGCCAGATCGTCAGGCGAATGCCCTGCAATTCGATTTTTCGGTTTAAGGCTTCTTCAATAATCGGCCTGTACTGATCTTGATATCGGGCGAGATCGACCAAGAATGGCAGCGACAGAATGATGGCTAGCGCCACAAGCAGCAACACGACCACTGCCATTACGATTTTCACGGCGCGCCCTCCTGATTCCGGCCGGAGTATAGGAAAGGAACCGCTGTGGGTCAAATCGTCACCTTGCCGCTCACCAGACCGCGTGCTAAGATCCTGTTCTCGCAATCGCCGCGGAGAGGTGCGAGAGTGGACGAATCGACATGCTTGGAAAGCATGCGTCTCGGCAACGGGACCGTGGGTTCGAATCCCACCCTCTCCGCCATCCCACAGTGTCTGTGAACCTCGAGAACGAGGGCGGACGAATTTTCAGCGCCTGGGAAGCCTGGGAAAAGGGGCCGGGCCCTGTGCAACAGAACCCTGTGAACCCCGCCAGGTCCGGAAGGAAGCAACGGTAAGCAGATCGTTTTGGGTGCCGCAGGATCACCTGGCCCCGCTTTCCCGAACGCCGATCGCCTGAAACGTCATGCGGTCCTGAATATTTGAGCGGGACGCTTCATTCCAAACGAGCGACGACAATGGATTATCAAGTTTCCGCCCGCAAATATCGTCCCGGCACATTCGAAGACGTGATTGGGCAACCGCATGTCGTCCAGACGCTCGTCAATTCCATCAGCACGAAGCGGATCGCGCAGGCGTATTTGTTCTCGGGCACCAGGGGCGTCGGGAAGACGACGGTGGCCAGGATTTTGGCGAAAGCCCTGAATTGCGAGCAAGGCCCGACAGGCTCGCCCTGCGCGGCCTGTGCCAACTGCCTCGAGATTGCCCATGGGAACTCCGTGGACGTGATCGAGATCGACGGTGCGTCGAACACGAGCGTAGACGACGTCCGCGAAATTCGGGAGAACGTGAAGTTCACCCCGTTCAGGGGCCACTATCGCATCTATATCATTGACGAAGTGCACATGCTGTCGAACTCAGCCTTCAATGCCCTCCTCAAAACTCTGGAGGAGCCGCCCCCGCACGTCGTGTTTATCTTCGCCACCACGGAAATCCACAAGATTCCAGCCACTATCTTGTCCCGTTGCCAACACTATAATTTTCGCCGCATCGCGCGCGGCGAGATCGTCGACCGCCTCCGCCATGTCGCCGGTCAGGACGGTATCGTAATCGAGGATCGCAGCCTGGCGGCTCTCGCACGGGCCAGCGAAGGCAGCATGCGCGATGCCCTTAGCTTACTGGATCAGGCCGTCGCCTTCGGCGGAAAGACGATCGTACATGCTGACTTGGAGGCGCTGCTCGGGGCCGTCCCTCAGGAGTCGATCAGAGCAATGCTTCAGGCGGTTGTCGAACAGGATAGTCCCGGGGCCCTGCACGCCGTTTCCCACATTGTGGATCAAGGACACGACCTCCGCACCTTCTGTGCCGACGTGGTCGAAGCGCTGCGTCATCTTCTCGTGATGTCGGTCACCGCCCCTGAGGAATGGCCGGGATTGATCGAGGTCCCTGCTGACGACCTTCGTCCGTTTGTCTCGGGGAGCCGGACGCTGACGCCCGAGCAACTTCACCAGGTGTTTACCATCTTTACGGCGGCCGAAGACGGGCTGCGGATGAGCGCGCACCCTCGGTTCCTCCTCGAGGCGGCTGCGGTAAAAGCCACGCGGTTGGGTCGTCAGAGAGAAGAGCATCTAAGCCATCCCGCCCGACCCGCCGCGGCAGAACAGCCGTCAAAGGCCAGCCCTGGCCGTCCGGCTTCCTCGCCCCCGGTGGATCGTCCCGTTACGACAATGCCGTCGTCTCCTCCCTCCGCACGTCGCCCGTCCCATTCGGGACCGCGCGATTCCGCCGCAGCACCGGCTCATGATCCAGGTATTCCGCGTCTTCCCAAAAGTGGAACGCCCGATCTTCGCGGTATGCCTTCGACGGAACCGTTTTCTTCGGCGGCACCCGCGCCCTCTGCCCCCCCGCTCCGGCTGAACTGGGAGCAGTTTCAGGAGGAAGTGGGTCTGGCCTTTCCCAATATCGCGCCATTCCTGGAAATGGGCCGGTTGATGGGCATCGATGGCCACGTGGTCACGATTGGATTCGGGAAACAGGCCACGGTCGCTCGTGCGATGCTGGAGAAACCTGACAATATCGAAGCACTGTCCTCACTCTGTGAGCATTTGAGCGGTCAAAAGGTGCGGCTTCGCATCGTCGAGCAAACTGACACCGATCCTCCGGGACCGACCATGGCCCAAATTCGAGCGGCCAAGGAGCACGAGCAGCGGCTTGTGCTTTTCGAACGGGCGCGCGCCCATCCCGTCGTCAAACAAGCGCTCGAGATCTTCGGCGCTGAATTAACTGACGTCCGGCCGGTCGCGAGCCAGAAAGAGGTGGAGGAATGAAAAATCCATTCGGCAACATGGCGAACATCATGAAGCAGGCGCAGGCCATGCAGCAGCAGATGGCGAAACTCCAAGAGGAGGCCGCAACGAAAACCGTCACCGGTTCCGCGGGGGGCGGAATGGTGACGGTGACGGCCAATGGCGCCATGGAATTGGTCAGCATCAAAATTGACCCTGAGGCGGTGAAAGCGGCCGACGTGGAGATGCTGCAGGATGTCGTCATGGCCGCCTCCAATGATGCACTGCGGAAGGCCCGGGAAATGATGGCCGAACAGATGAAATCAGTGACCGGCGGGCTCAACGTCCCCGGGATGTTCTGAGTCGATTGCATGGCCGTCGATCAGCAAGGGTTGCTGGCCCGCCTGGTTCGAGAGCTCGTACGCCTGCCGGGCATCGGCCAAAAAAGCGCCCAGCGCCTGGCGTTTCATGTCTTGAAGGCCGATCGTGAGGACGCCCTTCGTCTGGCGGATGCCATCCGCGCGGTCAAGGAAGGGCTCTCCTTCTGCCAGCAATGCCGGAATATCGCGGAGGGAGAGCTCTGCGAGTTTTGCCTTGACCCCAAGCGTGACGTGTCAAAGATTTTTGTCGTCGAGGAGCCGAGCACGATTTACGCCGTCGAGCGAGCCGGCGGATATCGCGGCCTGTATCATGTCCTCTTGGGCGCCCTCTCACCGCTGGACGGCGTGGGACCGTCCGATATTCGTGCCGAAGAGCTGGTCGATCGCGTCAAGCTGGGCAGCATCCAGGAAGTGATTCTGGCGACGAACCCGACGATCGAAGGGGAAGCCACCGCGATTTACCTCACCAACCGGCTCAAGCCTCTCGGCGTGCGGGTTTCGCGCATCGCGTATGGCATTCCCGTCGGAATGGACATCGAGTACGCCGATGAGGTCACATTGTTGAAATCCATCGAAGGGCGCCGTGACTTGTAGTCAAAGAGGGCCGAAGTCCCATTGACCCTCTTTCGGCCCGCCTGTTATAGTCCTCCACCGAATTCCAGTCTTGGCCAGCGTAACAGTATGAAATCACCGGCCCCAGCCAAGCGACGGGCGCGACTCAAGCCCAAAAAACCGCGGACGAAGCCGTCGAACGCCGGTGGGAAATACGCCACGATTCGTCGCGATCTCCAACGGCAGCGGCTTGCGATTTTGGAAGAGGCGGGTGAAGGGTTGCCGAAACGGGACGGCCGGGAAGCGTTTCCCGACGTGAGCGATCAAGCTTCGGCGGAGGTCGATCAAAACTTCGCCGTACGTATCAGAGAGCGTGAACAGAAGCTGCTGAAGAAAATCGACGAGGCGCTGGACCGCATGAAGAAGAACACGTACGGCATCTGCGAACGGTGCGAAGAGGAAATCCCCTATGAGCGGCTGAAAGCCCGCCCTGTCACGACGCTCTGTATCTCCTGTAAGACGCAGCAGGAACAGGAAGAGAAGATTCGCCGGTAAGCCGCGCGCTTCCGAATTCTCTCGCCGCCACGATCAATCTCGCCTCGGCAGTCTCCGGAATTCAAACATCGGGATGTTTCACGATCAGCCGTGGCGGGAACCCGCATGCCGGCCAATGCCGTTCTCGCAAGCAGGATCGGCTAGTGAGTTTTGAGAGCCTTGATGCGCTGCTGAGCAAGGGCGATGCGGTCGGCTTCTTCCGGAACCCCCTCCACCAGCGCAAGGTAGGTTTCGTACTCCATGATCGCCCGCTTGGGGTTCGAGGGCTCCATGGCTTCCGCGAGGTTGAATCGGGCGATGGCGTAGTTGGGCTTGAGCACGACGGCTTTCTCGAACGCGGCCAGGGCCGCGGCTTTGTCGCCCAGCTTCTGGTGAACAGAACCAAGATCGTTCAGAATCCCTGGGGTATTCGGTCTGATCGAGAGCGATTGCAGCATTTCGTTCTTCGCCTTTTCGTATTGACCGAGCCCGAACAGCGCCTGTCCATATTTGTGGTGAGCCTCTGCCTGCCACACTTTGTTGGTAAACCCGCTGGCGATGGCTTTTTGATAGGCGTCGGCTGCCACGTCATAATTCTGCGTCCCGCAGTAGGACAGCTGGGCCGCCTGGCCCCTGGCAAACTCTTGAAGGGACAGGAACGGCTCCTTGTCCTCGGCTCCCTGGCTGTCAATGTGCTGGCCCGCCTTCTGGTTGCTCGCCGACTTGAGGCGGTTCAAGAACTCACGACGATACGGTGAAAACAGCCTCGCGTAAGGGTCGGTCGTGACAGAGGCTTGGAGCAGGATCGGGCGCTCCCTGGAACCAAGAACAAGATATTGAGTCGTGGTCTTCTCGTCACCTGTTTCATACAGCGCGCTGGATTGCATGCTGGCCTCTTTGGAGAGGCTCGCAACATGAAGATAAAACTCGAGGGACGGCTTCAACAATGTCAATGTATGGCGTAAGACGGGGTACCGGTCCAAATCGAGGCCGGAAGGAAACGTGTGAAGAACACCGACCAGTAGGCCGTCTTCGTCAAAGAAATATGAAGCGTCCCCATGGAGGGAGCTTCGTTCGACGGGAATCACGAATTCCTGTCCCGCTCCCCAGCCCGCGGTTTTGAACGATTCAGCAGGGTGCTGCTGAAGAAACTCGGATTTCGTCTGACACAGTTTGACGGACGTCAATAGTGCCAGGTCGCTCTCGGATGGCGGCAGGTTTTGTTGTCGTGGGTTTGGGGTCTCGCAGGCATCCAGCAAGAGGAGGAGGCCAAGAAGGACCGCGCCGGAGAGAAGGGACCGATTCGAGCGGAAGGAGGCCCGCGGATTCCTCAGCATACCGAGGAAGAATACAAAAAACAGTCCGGCAATACCAGCGGTCCAAAACGACACTGCCCAGTTCCCGCTCAGGGAACTGGGCAGTTCAGTGGTCGAGCGACAGGATTGTTAGCGACGTTGGCTATGCAGCATGGAATCTTCGCTGGTGAAGCCGAACAGATAGGGCATATGATTGCCTAAGCTGTACAGCGGGCGGTTGACTCCGTAATCCACGGCCTGCCCCACCGGATGAAGAAGAAAACCCGCCCAACGCAGAGGATTGTCGTTCAGTGCTGCCCCGGCCGCGACGTCGGTATACACCAGAGATGTGCTATCCATCACGCTGTAGATGCTGGCCGGCGCGATGTAGTCGCCGCTTCCGTCGACAGTTTGCTGACGGTTGCCGGCGCACCCGATCATCGTCATCAGAACGACGCCCGCGATAAGCCCCATGGTCTTCATAAATCCCCCACCTGAGAGTCCGCAAATTTCTTAAGCAAACTGGATGAAGTGTAACCGAGCCCGGCGATTCTGTCCAGAAACGGAGAATTTCATGACCTCGAGCTCAATGCCCGGCCGGTGTCGATTGTCATGGCAAATGCTGGTGTTTCTGGATTCCATCCGTGGCGGTGGGTTCCCGGTTCAACGTGGTCAAACGCACACCAGTTTCACTCTAGCTGTCGCC
>DASTSI010000148.1:0-5940 GCA_035760745.1 Nitrospira sp.
GTTCTGAAGAGTCCGCACGGGCAGACGCTGGGAGTGACCGGGATCGGCCGCGACGTCTCTGAACAGAAGCGGATTGAGCAGCAAATGCTCGAACAGCGTGAGCATCTGCTCGCGGCGCAAGCTCTGGCGCACCTCGGAAGCTGGGAATGGGACCTCCAGTCCGGCGCCGTGACGTGGTCCGATGAGCTGTATCGCATCTTCGGGCATGTCCCTGGAGCGATCCGCGTGACGTACGAAAGCTTTTTGTCGGCGCTTCACCCGGGCGACCACGATCGCGTGATGGCCGCGATGAACGAGGCGCTGAGGACCACAGGCTTCTTTTCCTGCGAGTACCGAATCATCCGTCCGGACGGCGGCGTGCGGGTCGTCCTTGCCCGAGGCGGGGTCCGAGCCGGCGAGGGGCGTGCTCGGCGCATGAGCGGGACGGTCCTGGACATTACCGAGCGAAAACAGGTTGAAGAAGCCTTGCGAGCCAGCGAAGAGCGGTGGCAATTGGCGGTACAGGGAAGCAATGACGGGATCTGGGACTGGGATATGAAGACGGGCGAAGTCTTTTTCTCCGCCCGCTGGAAGGCCATGCGCGGCTTCGAGGACGAGGAGCTGCCGAACACGATCAGCGCCTGGCAGAGCCGCATCCATCCCGACGACGTGGAACGAGTGCTCCTGCGGCTCGAGGAATATCTCGCCAAGGAGCGTCGCGAGTACTGCGAGGAATACCGGGTCGAACGGAAAGACGGCTCCTATATCTGGGTCTTGGACCGCGGGGTGGCGCTCTGGTCCAAGGATGGCACCGCGTGCAGAATGGCGGGATCGGTGTCGGAAATCACGGAACGAAAGCGGATGGAAGAAGCGCTTCGCGAGAGCGAGGCGCGCCACCGATCGATTCTTGACACGGCCTTGGATGCCGTGATTTCCATCGACGGCCGGGGCCGCATCATCGGCTGGAATCCCCAGGCTGAAGCGATGTTCGGCTACGGAGCGGATGAGGCGATGGGGCTGGATCTGGCTGAGATGATCATCCCTGCTCGCTACCGCCAAGCGCACGCCGACGGCCTTGCGCGCCTCCGGCAGTCGGAAGCGGGGACCGTGACCAAGCAACGATTCGATCTCTTTGCTCTCAACCGGGCCGGCGAGGAATTTCCGGTCGAATTCGCCATCGCGTCCGTCGAGATCGGGGGGCACCCGGCCTTCAGCGCGTTCGTGCGGGACATTACCGAGCGAAAACGGGCCGAAGAGGCGCTCCGTGAATCGGAATTGCGGTATCGGACGCTGGTGGACCTTTCACCGAGCGGCATTGCCGTCTACAGCGAAGGGAAGACGGTCTACGTCAATCAGGCGGCCTGCCGGATCCTGGGCGCCGGTTCGCCGGACGACATCCTGACTCGTCCGACGCTGCACTTCCTCCATCCGGATTGTCATGCGGCGGTCTTGGAGACCGCCCGGAGCCTTCTGGCCGGAGGCGAACCGATTCGAACGACCGTGAGGAAGTATCTGACGATCGATCGAATGGTCATCGACGTGGAGGTCCAGGCGGCTTCCGTCTTATGGAACGGAAAGCCTGCGATCCAGGTTGTGTTCTCGGATATCACCGAGCGCGTTCGGGAGCAGGAAGCGCTGCATCGGACGACGTCGATCTTGACCGCCTTGATCCAATCTTCCCCCGTAGCCGTCATCACCTCGGACGTCGAGGGACGCGTGACGACCTGGAACCCGGCTGCAGAGCGGATATTCGGCTGGACGGAAGCCGAAGTGCTCGGGAGACAAGTGCCCTATATCCCGGACGACAAGCGGCAGGAGGCGGAAGACTTGTGGGGCCTCGCGCTGTCCGGGGGGAATACGCAAGGCTTGGCGCTTCAGCGGTGTCGCAAAGACGGCTTGCGGATCGACATCGAATTCTGGGGCGGCCCACTCCGGGACCGAACCGGCAATGTCACAGGCGCGTTCGGCGTAATGACGGACATCACCGAACGGACGCGGGGCGAGGAGGCGTTGCGCCGGAGCGAGGCGCGGCTGAAAGAAGCACAACGCATCGCGCACATCGGGAGTTGGGAACTCGACCTGATCGGCAAGACGGTGACCTGGTCGGACGAAATCTACGGTATTGTCGAGATCGATCCCGGCCAGTTCGGAGCGTCCTACGAGGCGTTTCTCGCATTGGTTCATCCGGAGGACAGAGAACTGGTCACCCGCGCCTTCACCGACTCGTTGTCCAGCAAGACCCCCTATGACGTCGTGCATCGTCTCCTGATGCAAGACGGACGGATCAAATTTGTCCGCGCGCAGAGCGAGACGCAATATTTGCAGGACGGCCGCCCGTTTCGATCCACCGGAACCATCCAAGACATCACGGAGCAGAAACAGGCCCAAGAGGCGTTGGCCCGGCGAGAGCAGGAGCTTCGGACCGTCCTGGACAGCCTCCCCATCGGCGTCTGGTCCACGGATGCCGGCGGCAAAGTGCTTCTCGCGAATCCCGCGGGCCGTCGGATCTGGGAGGGTGTGGCGAAAATCGGATCCGGGGCAGACCCCGAAAAAGGCGCCTGGGAATTAGTCGAGAGGCTGGCGGAGCCGCATCGCTGGGCGCTCGTGCACGTGCTCACCAAGGGCGAGCCCTCGCTCAACGAAACCCTGGTCATCGAGTGCCGGGACGGATCCCTCAAAACCATCAGAAACTCGGCCGTGCCCGTCAGAGGCGAGGACGGCAAAGTCGTGGGCGCGATCGTGTTGAATGAGGACATCACCGATCGGGTGCGGGCCGAGCAGGCGCTGCAACAGAGCCATGCCTTGCTGTCCAGCATCATGGATGCGGCGATCGACATAATCTTTGTGAAGGATCGGGAGGGCCGATATGTCCATATGAACGCAGCCGGCCTGCGCACGCTCGGCCGGAACGCAGAAGACATTGTGGGACAGAAGGACGACGAGCTGTGGCCGGCGGATCTCGCGGCCTCATGCAAGACCGCCGATCGGCACGTCCTCGACACCGGGATGACGGTCACCCTCGAAGAGACGGCGACGGTCAACGGAACGACGACCATTTATCTCACCTCCAAAACGCCCTATCGGGACCCCGAGGGCCGCATTATCGGCGTGATCGGCGTGTCGCGCGACATTACGGAGCGCAAACTCGCCGAACGCGAGCGCGAGCGACAATACGACGAGCTCCAGGCGATTTTCGGCATGACGGTCGCGCTGTCCCGGGCCTCGAACCTCGAGCAAATCTACACCGAGGCGCTGGACGGGATGGCGCGCGCGCTGAAGACCGATCGCGCCTCCATTCTCTTGTTCGATCAGGAAGGGGTGATGCGCCTCCAGGCGTCGCGCGGCTTGTCGGATGCCTATCGCACGGCGGTCGATGGATGGGCTCCCTGGGCCAAAGCCGCCCAAAACCCCCAGCCGCTCCTGGTCAAAAACACCGCGCTGGACCCCTCGGTCGCGGCCCATCGGTCACTCTTGCTGGCCGAGGGCATCGGGGCGCTGGGATGTATTCCGCTCATGTCGCCCGAGGGCCTGCTCGGGAACTTCATGCTGTATTTCGATCAGCCGCACGAATTCACGGCACACGAGCTCGGTGTGGCGCAAACGATCGCGGGGCAGGTGGCGTACGTCATTCAGCGGACGAGGGCCGAGGACGCTCTCCGGATGAGCGAGGAGCGCTTTGCGAAGGCGTTCCGGTCGAGCCTGCATCCGATCGTCATCGCGGAGGTCGAGACCGGACTCATCATCGAAGCCAATGAAGCCGCTTTTCGGCTCTTCGGATACGATCGATCGGAAGTCACGGGCCGAAGCTCGCTCGATATCGGGCTCTGGCCCAGCGCCGAGGACCGGTCGCGCTTCATCGCAAAATTGAAGGCCGACGGCTCGATCCGGAACTTGACCGTGCGGCTGCGCGCCAAACATGGACACATTCGGCACGTCTTGCTGTCCTCGGAATTGATCGAGCTTCACGGGAAACGCTGCATGGTGACGGTCGGCACGGACGTGACCGATCAAATGAAGGCGGAGGCCGATCTCCGGGCGTCGCACGCCTTCATCAGGCAGATCATCGACACCGATCCTAATTTCATTTTCGCCAAGGATCGGGAGGGGCGGTTTACCCTCGTCAACAAGGCGGTGGCCGACGCATACGGCAGGCCCGTCGAGGAGCTGATCGGGAAGTGTGACGCAGACTTCAATCCCAACCGGGCCGAGGTAACCTTCTTCCGGGGGAAGGATCTCGACGTGATCAATTCCGGCCAGGAGTTGTTTATCCCCGAGGAGGCGATCACGGATGCTGCGGGACGGGTGCACTGGCTCCAGACCGTCAAGCGCCCCATTTTCGACGAGCAGGGACGGGCCGTCATGGTGCTCGGCGCGTCGACCGACATTACCGAACGAAAACGCGTTGAAGAGGCGCTGCGTCAGCGGGAGCGAGACCTGCGGACCGCGCTGGAAGAGCGCGAACGCATCAGCCAGGACCTGCACGACGGAATCCTCCAGTCCCTGTACGCCATCGGTCTGGGTCTCGAGACCTGCCGCCCGTACATCAAGAAGCGCCGCAAGGTCTTGGCTTCCGTCGATCAAGCCGTTGATCAACTCAACGCCGTGATGCGGGAGGTCAGGGCGTTCATCACGGGACTCGAAACGGATCTCTGGCACGAACAGGACCTCTCGACGGCGATCAGGACCATGGTTCAGGCATTGGCACAGCCGAGGGAGACCCGCTGCCGCGTGTCGATCGATCCTCATGTGAGCCAAACGCTGACGCCGGAACAGGGCATCCATTTGTTCAGCATCATCAAGGAAGCGATGAGCAACAGCCTCCGTCATGCCAAGGCCAAACAGACGACCGTCTCGCTCCGCCGCGTCCGAGACGGCGTGCGATTGACGATCAGCGACAACGGCGTCGGTTTTGTTCCCGGGCGGGTGTCCGGGACCGGACACGGCCTGGCGAACATGGCATCCCGGGCCGCCAAAGTCGGCGCGAAATTCGCCATTTTCTCGAAGCCCAAGCACGGAACCCGCGTGGTTCTGGATTTATCGAGGGAGTTGTCCCATGCCTAAAAATAAGACGATCGGGGTGTTGCTGGTGGATGATCACGAGGTCGTTCGAGCCGGGCTGCGCCAGGTGTTGAGTCAAAATCATGGGATCACGGTCGTCGCGGAAGCGGGAACGGTGGCGGAAGCGGTCCGTGAAGCCACCCGAACGAAACCGGACGTCGTCCTCATGGATGCCAGGTTGCCGGACGGCAGCGGCGTGGACGCCTGCCGAGAGATCCGGGAGCGCTGCCCGGCGACCCGCGTGCTTTTTCTCACATCCTTTTCCGATGAAAGTATCGTGCTGGCGGCGGTCTTCGGCGGCGCGGACGGCTATTTGTTGAAGCATGTCGACACCATGAGCCTCCTGCAGGCCGTCCGGTCCGTGGCGGAAGGCCATTCGATCCTCGATGCGTCGGTGACCAAGGTGATTCTCAACCGTGCGCGCTCGCTGTCCGCGGCGGATCCCGCCCGGGCGAGCGCCGCGCTCTCGACGCAGCAACAGCGCGTGCTCGCCCTCGTGGCGAAGGGTAAGACGAACAAGGAAATCGCGGCCTCCCTGTCTTTGAGCGACAAAACCGTGAAGAATTACGTCCGCGCGATTTTTCAGAAGCTGCAGGTGACGCGGCGTTCGCAGGCGGCGGCGCATTTCGCCCGGCTCGGGGTCTCGGCTGAAACGGAACGGAATCACCTCATCGGAGCGGGCACCTGAGCGCCGAGGTGCTCGCGCCTTCCCCCCTCATATCCGTCCGCTCTCCCGCCAGCTCCGATAGAGGCATTAAGGTGGAGCCGGATGTCTGAGCGCGGTAAGGCCATAAAACCGTCCTCGGCTCTCGCGCAATTGTGGAATGACTCCGTCATAATGCCACGGGCATGCATGACGCGGACTTGAGCGATCGATCTGCCTTATCACCTTCCATAGGAGGC
>DASTSI010000149.1:0-10780 GCA_035760745.1 Nitrospira sp.
ACGGATACTTGCGCCGGTTTAAGATGTGCAGAATTTGCTTCCGGCTGTTGAGTCTGAAGGGCGAGATTCCGGGAGTCAGAAAGGCGAGTTGGTGATGGTTCTCGGCGTGCGACAAGGAAAGGCGTGAAAGGGGTCTATGGTGACCGATCCGATCAGTGACCTGTTGATCAGGCTTCGTAATGGGTTCCGACGCCAACATGAGGTGGTGACCGTGCCGGCGTCCAAATTGAAGCGGGAAGTCTTGCGCGTGTTGCAGGCCGAGGGTTACATCCAAAGTGTGGAGGAAGGCGCCGAGGATGGGCATCCCATTTTGAAGGTGCAGTTGCGCTATGTCGGTGAAGGCCAGCCGATGATCACCGGGATGGAACGGATCAGCAAGCCCGGCCGACGCGTGTATGTCGGTATCAAGGACATTCCGCGTGTGCGTAACGGTATCGGCATGGCGATCCTGTCGACCTCGAAAGGCATCATGACGGATCATGCTTCCCGCAAGGCAGGACTCGGGGGAGAAGTGCTTTGCGCGATTTGGTAGGAGAGAGGACCACGCGATGTCTCGCATAGGAAACAAGCCGGTTCCGCTGCCTGCCGGAGTGGACGTGAAGGTCTCCGGCTCGGTCGTGTCGATCAAGGGACCGCTCGGTAAACTCGATTGGACATTGCCCCCCGGTATCGCGGTGGCGGTGGACAAGGGTCAGATCGTCGTGACTCGATCGAATGATGACCGCAAGGTCCGTGCGCTCCACGGTCTCGTCCGTGCGGAGCTCAACAACATGGTGCAGGGCGTGACGAAGGGGTACGAGCGGAACTTGGAAATCACGGGTGTCGGCTTCAAGACCGCGGTTCAGGGCCGGAGCATGAATTTCAACGTCGGCTACATCAACCCCGTGGTCTATGCCATTCCCGCCGGTATCGACGTCAAAGTCGACAAACAGACGTTGATCAATGTGAAGGGCGTCGATAAGCGTCTGGTGGGGCAGGTCGCTGCGGACCTGCGGGCAATCAAGCCGCCGGACGTCTACAAGCAGAAGGGTGTCCGGTACGCCGGAGAAGCGTTGAGGAAGAAGGAAGGCAAGACCGGTAAATAGGGACCTATGAACAGCGAAGAAAAAGCGCGGCAACTCGCGCGAAGAAAACAACGGGTCAGACAACGGATCTTCGGCACGTCCGAACGGCCTCGTCTGAATGTGTTTAGGAGCAGCGGGCATATCTATGCCCAGATCATCAACGACGTGGACGGAAAAACTCTGGTCGCCGCCTCGTCGCTCGACAAGTCGCTGCGGACATCCCTCAAGTCCACGAGCAGCGTCGTAGCGGCGAAAGCGGTCGGCAAACTGCTCGCAGAGCGGGCGAAGACCGCCAAGATTCAGGCCGTTGTGTTTGACCGCGGCGGCCGTCTCTACCATGGGCGGATCAAGGCCTTGGCCGATGCCTCCCGAGAAGGCGGGCTGCAATTCTAACGATGCTTCTCGCGGCAGGCGGGAAGAACCAAGAGGAGTGACGTTGCGTGCGAGTGAACCCCGATGAGCTGAGCCTCAAGGACAAAGTGGTCTTCATCAACCGTGTCGCGAAGGTGGTGAAGGGCGGGAAACGTTTTAATTTTTGCGCCCTGGTGGTCGTGGGGGACGGTCTGGGATGGGTCGGCATCGGCAAAGGGAAGGCTGCCGAAGTGCCGGTCGCGATCTCGAAAGCGGTGCAGCAGGCCAAAAAGAATTTGGTCCATGTGCCGCTGAAGTCCGGTACGATTCCGCACGAGGTACACGGGCACTTCGGCGGCGAGCATGTGTTGCTGAAGCCGGCGGTCGAGGGCACCGGCATCATCGCCGGGGGGGCCGTGCGCGCCGTCGTCGAATTAGTGGGAGCCCACAACGTCATTTCAAAGACGCTGGGTCGAGGGAACCCCTTCAACACTGTCCGGGCAACGTTGGACGGTCTGACGCAACTCCGGAATCCCGAACACGTGTTGCAATTGCGGCGCAGCCGGCCGGAGCAGCAGCAGGCTGCTGAAGTGGGTGTGTGATGGAGAAGGCAAAGTCGACGTCCTCGGGGGCGACGGTCCGCATTACGTTGAAGCGAAGTCCGATCGGTACGCCCGAACGACACCGGCTGGTGCTTCGTGGCCTCGGCTTGCGGAAAATTCGCCAGTCCGTTGTACGGCCTGATACTCCGCAAGTGCGCGGGCTTATTCAACAAGTCGGCTATCTATTGGAAGTGCAGACACCATGAATCTCCACGAGCTTGCTCCGGCAAAAGGAGCCAAGAGAAGGCGGAAACGAATCGGCCGAGGCCCGGGATCAGGCCACGGCAAGACGGCGACGAAAGGGCACAAGGGTTTGCTCGCGAGGTCCGGCGGGGGCAAGCAGCCGGGATTCGAAGGCGGGCAGATGCCCCTGATTCGCCGAGTTCCGAAATATGGATTCAAGAATCCCTTCCGCAAGGAGTACGCGATCGTCAACGTGAAGAGTCTGGTGGGCGTACCGGTCGAAGGCACGATCACGCCGCAGGCGCTGGTAGACGCAGGACTGGTCAAGCGGGTCACGCTGCCGATCAAGATCCTTGGTAACGGGGAACTGAAGAAGGCGGTCGTCGTCCAAGCGCACAAGTTTAGTAAATCGGCCGAGGCGAAGATCCAAGCAGCGGGAGGGAGAGTCGAGGTCATCCCCGGTGTTTGAGAGGCTCGTCACCAGTTTTCAGAACATCTTTAAGATTCCCGAGCTCCGGACCCGCATCCTGTTCACCCTCGGGATGCTGGTCGTCTATCGAGTCGGCGCGCATATTCCGACGCCGGGAATCAACGGCGAAGCCCTGCAGGACTTTCTGCAGAAGCAGGGCGGGGCGCTCCTGGGGTTTTTGGATATTTTTTCGGGGGGGTCGCTGTCGCGGCTCACGATCTTCGCGCTCGGCATCATGCCGTACATCAGCGCGTCGATCATCCTGCAATTGTTGACCGTCGTCGTACCGCATCTCTCGAAGCTGGCGAAAGAAGGTGAGCGGGGCCGAAAGAAGATCATCCAGTACACGCGCTTTGGGACGATCGGCATCGCGCTGATTCAGGGGTTCGGCATCGCCATCGGCCTCGAGCAGATGAATCAGGGTCAATTCGTCCTCAATAGCGGCTGGGGATTCCGCCTCATGACGGTGATCACCCTCACCGCCGGAACGGGCTTCCTCATGTGGCTCGGCGAGCAGATTACCGAACGGGGGATCGGCAACGGGATCTCGCTGATCATTTTCGCCGGCATCGTTGCGCGCCTTCCGGCGGCGGTCGCTCAAACCTTCGATTTATACAAGGTCGGCCAACTGAGCTTTTTCCTGCTCGCAGGATTGGCTATCCTGATGGTCGGTGTCGTCGCGGCTATCGTGTTTTTGGAGAGCGGGAGGCGAAAAATCCCGGTGCAATACGCCAAGCGGGTGGTGGGCCGGCGGGTATACGGTGGTCAGAGCACCCACATTCCCTTGAAGATCAACACGGCGGGGGTGATTCCGCCGATCTTCGCTTCGTCGATCATCGCATTTCCCGCGACGATCGCGGGTTTCTTCGAGACTCCCTGGGTGAAGGCCATCGGCACTCAATTGGCGCCGGGTTCGTTGCTCTATACGTTGATGTACGTGGGGCTGATCCTGTTCTTCTGCTTCTTTTACACGGCAGTCGTGCTGAATCCGGTCGATATGGCGGACAACATGAAGAAGTACGGCGGCTTTATTCCGGGCATCCGTCCCGGACAGCGGACGTCCGACTATATATACAAGGTGCTGACGCACATCACGTTTGCCGGAGCGATTTACTTGGCGATTGTGTGCGTCATCCCGGAATTTCTCATATACAAGCTCAACGTGCCGTTCTACTTCGGCGGAACCTCGCTATTGATCGTGATCGGCGTAGGACTCGATACCGCGCAGCAGATCGAGTCGCACATGCTGATGCGGAATTATGAAGGGTTTTTGGGCAAGGGCATGGGGCCCCTCCGTGGACGGAGCGGTTGACCATGCGCGTCGTGTTTTTGGGAGCGCCGGGTGTCGGAAAGGGTACCCAGGCCGATAGGATTGCAGCGAAATATGCCATCGCCAAGATCTCGACGGGCGATCTGCTGCGCGATGCGGTTCGCAATCAGACGCGGCTCGGGCGTGAAGCCAAAAGCTACATGGATCAGGGGAAACTCGTTCCCGACTCGGTGGTGATCGGATTGGTCAAGGACAAGTTGGCCGAACCTGGTAGCCTGAAAGGATTTGTGCTGGATGGGTTTCCACGCACCGTTCCGCAGGCCGAAGCCCTGGAGAAGGTGCTGGCCAAAGCCGGTACGCCGCTTGATCGCGTCGTGAACTTTCAAGTGTCCCGGAACGATGTCATCAGGCGACTGAGCGGGCGACGAAGCTGCCCCAAATGTCAGGCAACGTATCACGTCGATTTTGCCCCGTCGCGAACAGACGATCTCTGCGAGCGCTGCGGTGAACGACTCGTTCAGCGCAGCGACGATCGCCCGGAGGCGATCGAGACTCGGCTCAAGGTTTATGAAGAGCAGACGGCCCCGTTGATCCGCCATTATCGGGATCGGCGGCTCCTGTCTGACGTGGATGGCTCAGGCCCCGTCGATGCGGTATTCGAGAGACTGACGCAGGTGCTGGCGCCATATGAGAGCTCATGATCATCCTCAAGACGCCAGAAGAAATTGCCGTGATGGCAAAGGCGTCGAGAGTGGTAGCCGAGGCGTTGGAAGTGCTGAGACGGGCGGTCCGTCCCGGCATGACCACTGACGAACTGGATCGTCTGGCGGACGCGGAGATTCGCTCGCGGGGGGCGGTACCGGCGTTCAAAGGCTACCGGAATTATCCGAAGACGCTCTGCGCCTCGGTCAATGAGCAGGTCGTCCACGGTATCCCGTCAAAACGCGTCCTGAAAGAGGGCGATATCATCGGGTTGGATCTGGGCGCGATCGTCGGCGGCTTTTATGGAGATTCCGCGGTCACGGTCGGCGTCGGCGCCATCGACGAAAAGGTCGCCGACTTGGTGCGGGTCACGGAGGAAGCCCTGTATCTCGGCATTCAGCAAGCGGTGGTCGGTAATCGCCTGTCCGATATTTCGCACGCCGTGCAACAACATGTGGAGAACGCGGGATACTCGGTTGTGACAGAGTTTGTGGGACACGGGATCGGGCGACAGTTGCATGAGGAGCCGCAAGTTCCCAACTATGGAAAGCCGGGTCAAGGTCCGAGGCTGCAGGCGGGAATGGTGCTGGCAATCGAGCCGATGGTCAACATGGGCGGGCCGGCGGTCAAGGTGTTGGACGACCGTTGGACCGCTGTGACGGCGGATGGAAGCTGGTCGGCGCATTTCGAGCATACGATTGCGATCCAAGCCGAAGGACGGGCTCGCATACTGACCCGGTTGTGACCGTCGATATGATGTTCGTCGGATGAAGAAAGGATAAGAGTTCGTGCCGAAGGAAGATATCATCGAAGTCCAAGGCACAGTATCTGAAACTCTTCCCAACGCGATGTTCCGTGTGCAACTTGACAATGGTCATAAGATCCTAGCGCACATTTCAGGAAAGATGCGCATGCATTTTATTCGCATCCTTCCCGGCGACAAGGTGACCGTCGAAATGTCACCCTATGATTTGACCCGCGGCCGGATCACGTATCGATTCAAGTAGGAGCACCGAGAGTTATGAAAGTCAAATCATCGGTCAAGCCGATTTGCGCAAAATGCAAAGTGGTACGGCGGCGGGGGGTCGTGCGAGTGCTGTGTGAGAACCCACGCCACAAGCAGCGGCAAGGGTAGGGCTGCGAGCCGATTGGGGCCGCGCATCGGCCCTCAGGTCCAGCCCTGAAAGAGCGGATGCTCGTCGAATGCACGACGCTGACTGACCCATCGAGCTGCCTGGGCGACTGACCAAGAGAACGGAGAATTTATGGCGCGTATTGCCGGAGTGGATTTGCCGAGAGACAAGCGGTCGGACATTGGCCTGACCTATATTTTTGGGATCGGGCGGGCCTCGGCTCGAGACATTCTTGAAAAGGCGGGAATCGACGGTGCGATTCGCGTCAAGGACTTGAGCGAAGATCAGATCGTCAAGATCCGTGAGATCATCGACCGCGAATACCAGGTCGAGGGCGATCTCAGGAAGACCTTCTCGATGAACATCAAGCGACTGATCGACATCGGAACCTATCGAGGCCTTCGTCACCGCAAAGGCCTTCCGGTAAGAGGCCAACGCTCGAAAACCAATGCGCGCACGAGAAAGGGGAGACGGGCGGGCGTCGGAAGCAAACCCAGACCAGCGGCGCGTCCGAGTACATCGGCGTAATCCACCGTCAAGAGGGAGACACGATGAGCGTCAAGAAGGGAAAGAAGAAAGAGCGCCGGATGGTCCAGAGCGGGATTGCTCACGTCCAAGCCTCGTTTAACAACACCATTGTGACGATTACCGACATGAGCGGCAATACGGTGGTGTGGGCCAGTGCCGGCAATCAAGGCTTCAAGGGCTCTCGCAAGAGCACCCCTTTTGCCGCGCAACGGGCCGGGGAGGCTGCAGCGAGAAAAGCCATGGAAAGCGGGATGCGTCAAGTCGATGTCTATGTCAACGGTCCCGGCTCCGGCCGTGAATCGGCGATCCGTTCTCTGCAGAGCGCCGGTCTCCGGATCAATTTGATTCGGGATGTGACGCCGATACCTCACAACGGCTGTCGGCCGCCGAAGCGCAGGAGAGTGTAACCGGACGTTAACTGACGTTAACTTCAGTTGTTCAGAGCATCATCCAGGCATGATGCGTCACGATTGACGAAAAGGAGAGGACGCAGTGGCAAAGTATCGTGGTCCCGTCTGTCGGTTGTGCCGTCGCGAGGGCGAGAAGTTGTTTCTCAAAGGCTCTCGATGCATGACCGAGAAGTGTGCGATTGAGAGGCGAAGCTATCCGCCCGGCCAGCATGGACAAGGGCGCCAACGGACATCTGACTACAGCCTGCAGTTGCGCGAGAAGCAGAAATTGCGGCGTATCTACGGTCTCCAGGAGCGACAATTCCGCGGCGTCTTCGAACGGGCAGAGCGGCAGTCCGGCGTCACCGGGGAAGCGCTTCTCCGTCTGCTCGAACTTCGTTTGGACAACGTGGCGTATCGACTTGGCTTTGCCGCGTCGCGGAGAGAAGCGCGACAGCTGGTCAGTCACGGTCACGTCACGGTGAATGGACGGAAGACCAATGTCCCAGGCGCATTGGTGAAGGCCGCCGATGTCGTCGGCATCCGTGAGCGAAGCCGGAATCTTGTCGCTATCCAAACGGCTCTCGAATCGGTCGAAGGCAGAGGGATACCTGAATGGCTCGAATTGGATAAGGCGGGGTTTAAGGGAACAGTACGCGCCCTTCCCACAAAGGATCAGATCACGCTCCCGGTGAATGAGCAAATGGTCGTGGAGTTGTATTCGAGGTAATGGCGACTTCATACAGCGCCGCTTCCCCGCAGAATGCTTCCGAGGGTTGCGTGGTCGCTGGCACGATGAAGGGGGACTCATGATTAAAGGAATGAAGGACTTCCAGATCCCGCTGCGGGTCGAAGTCGATAAGGAAACGCTTTCTCCAACCTTCGGCCGCTTCAGCACCGAAGCGTTCGAACGCGGATTCGGCACGACAGTCGGCAACGCACTACGCCGCGTTTTGTTGTCTTCCCTGACCGGCGCTGCGGTGACCACCGTGAAGATCGAAGGCGTCCTGCACGAGTTCTCGACCATTCCCGGTGTCACGGAAGATGTCACGTCTATCATTTTGAACGTGAAAGGGCTGCGCCTGGCCCTTCATAGCGACAAGCCCAAGACCATCCGACTCAAGAAGAAGGGGCCGGGGGAAGCGAAGGGCGCGGATATCGCCCATGACGCCGACATCACGATCCTGACCCCGAATCTCCATATCGCCACGCTCGACAAGGATGCCACCTTGGATATCGAAATGACCGTGAAGCATGGCCGAGGATACGTGCCGGCGGAGCGGAACAAGGAGGAGGGACTGCCGATTGGGGTCATCGCCATCGATTCGATTTTCTCTCCGATCAAGCGGGTGAATTTCCAGGTCGAGAATGCTCGAGTGGGCCGCATGACGGACTACGACAAATTGACATTGGAAATTTGGACCGACGGCACCATTTCACCGCGCGATGCGTTGTCTACCGCAGCCGGCATCCTGCGGGATCATGTGGATATCTTCATTAATCCGGAGGCACGTATCGAAGGCCGCGGAGAACTGGCTGGCGACGAAGCCCAGCGGGAGATCAATAAAAACCTCTTCCGGAGTGTGAACGAGTTGGAGTTGTCCGTTCGCGCCGCCAATTGCTTGAAGAACGCGAACATCAAGACGATCGCAGACCTGGTGCAGAAGACGGAAGCAGAAATGCTCAAGACCAAGAATTTCGGCAAGAAATCGCTCAATGAGATCAAGGAGATCCTGACCGAAATGGGGTTGGGGCTCGGAATCAAGCTCGACTCATTGCCGTCAAACGGAAGTCCCAAGCCGGGAGAATAAGAGGAAGCCGTGCGACACAGAAAGAAGGGAAGACAACTGGGGCGCCAGACCAAGCACCGCTGGGCACTGTTCCGGAGTCTCGTGACCTCGCTGCTCGAACACGAACGAATCGAAACGACGCAAGCGAAAGCCAAGGAGATCCGGGGCTTCACTGACCGCATGATCACCCTGGGGAAAGAAGGCACATTACCGGCACGGCGTCGCGCGTTGAGCTTTCTGCGAAGCAAAGAAGTCGTGTCGAAACTCTTCAGCGACGTGGCGGTGCGCTTCAAGGACCGACCGGGGGGCTACACCAGAATGGTGAAAACCAGACGCCGAATCGGCGACGCGGCGGAACTCGTCGCCATCGAACTCGTGTCCCGTCCGGAAAGCACGCAGGCCAAAAAGCCGGCAGCGACCGCCCAACAATCATCGTAACTTTCCTCTGGCAAGATCGCGAAGATCTTGCCAGACGAAAATCTCCTCTCCCACTGTCTGCCTTTTCGTGACGGCTCGTTAGAAGAGTCGTTGTGATCCCGCACCGAGTTTACTTGACGCGTAGCGCATGCTACTATCGTGCCATTCTTTTTTCATCGGGGAATGCGTTCGAAAACGTGTGGAGACGCCTGACACAGCATGGACTTTTGGGCCTCAGCGGAGTGTTGGCCTGTTATCTGGCGTATCTCCTCGTGACGAATTCGGCCTCCGCGCCGCCGCCGGCGGCGACGGCCCCGGGGACGATCGATAAGGCTGACGCGACGATTTCTCAATTCACCTTCACGCAGACGAAGGCCGACAAGGTGCAATGGCAGGTTGACGCCAAGCAGGCCCGTCTCTTTGAGCAGGACCGACGCGCGCTTCTCGATCAGGTGGCGGTGACGTTGTTCGGACAACAAGGCAAGGAAATGACAGTAGAAGGGGATGAGGGCACGCTGGATACGGTCACCAAGAATTTTGTGCTGTCGAACCGAACGGACCCGCTCATCGTCAGGACCCAAAGCGGCTACGTGATCTATACCAATCATCTAGCCTGGACGGATGAGACGCGCGAAATACGGACGAGCGACCCCGTTCGCATCGTCGGGCATGGGCTGGAGGTCACGGGGAAAGGCCTCCTGGGGCATATGGATAAAGAAGAGTTCGAAGTACTCGAGGACGTACATGTTGCCCTGGCTCCTTCTTCCTAGTGCCTTCGTGGCCGGGATGAGCCTATTGAGCGGACTCGCCTCGGCCGCTCCAGCGGCTACGGCGACGGATTCTCCCGTTGGTACGACCATTACCTCGAAGAGAATGACGGTCAAGAACCAAGAAAGTCAGGCGATTTTCGAGGGAAGCGTCGTGCTGACCCGGGGCACATTGATCGTGTACTCAGATCGCATGGTCGTGTCGTTCGGCCCGCAGGAGCCCGCTAACGGGACAGAAGAGCGGAAGGTACGCGAGGCAGCCCAACGGAAGGGGCCCGAGACGGTAGGGAATCGCTCGGTCAACAAAATTGAAGCGACCGGTCGCGTGAAAATCGAACGGGAGAGCGGAAATGCCACCTGCGAAAGGGCGGTGTATTACCGTGAACAAGACAAGATTGTTCTGACCGGTTCACCGGTGGCTTGGGAAAAAGGCACGAGGGTGAGTGGAAAACAAATTACGATGTTTCTCACGGAGGACCGAAGCGTTGTGGAGGGCGGATCTCACGTGCAAATCGAACCCGAGGGAGGGTCGAGATGACGCAAACCGTCCAACCCCTGCCCGTGGGTCAAGCGGACGCCGTCAACCACCGATCGAGGTCGGTCTTCCGCGCCACGGGACTTGTGAAGAGCTTTCGCTCCCGCAAGGTGGTGAAGGGTGTCTCAGTGGAAGTCCGTGCCGGCGAGGTCGTGGGCTTGTTGGGGCCGAACGGTGCAGGAAAGACGACGATATTCGACATGATGGTCGGACTGACCCAGCCCGACGAAGGAAGCATCGCACTCGACGAGCGGATTCTGACCGACCTTCCGATGTTCAAGCGGGCACGGAAGGGCATCGGGTATTTGCCGCAGGAGTCGTCTGTCTTTCGTCGCTTATCCGTCGAAGACAATATCATGGCTATTTTGGAGATGCTCGACTATTCTCGATCCGAAAGGGTCGAGCGGGTTGAATCCCTGCTCAACGAGCTCGATTTGGGACACATACGGGCAAGTATGGCGTATGCGCTCTCTGGCGGTGAGAGGCGAAGATTGGAGATCACGCGAGCCTTGGCGACCAATCCGTCGTTCATGCTGCTCGACGAGCCATTTGCTGGAATCGACCCGATCGCGGTTGCGGA
>DASTSI010000150.1:0-3010 GCA_035760745.1 Nitrospira sp.
CCCCGGAAATTCATAAATTGATGGCCTCGCGGAAGCCATTATGCGGGGCTGCCGGGCAGGGCGGGATTCGGTCCGCCAAGGGCTTCAATGCTATTGAAAAATGAAAAATACATATGTATTACACTGAGGTGCTCAGCAGCCGATAAGGCACCGGCGTTCCAGCTTTCATCGGAGGTTTTTGTCGGGCAACATGCGGCCTATGTCCCTTTGGCGGGGAAGGCTCTTGTCAGTCTGAAATGCCGGGAGTTTCGACCTCAGAATTTTCTTTCCACTTTCGAACAAGGGAGGATGACCCATGAATATCCAGACCACGCGGTTGCCAGCCGACGAAGGACGCGCCTCGAAGCGGCGCCTCGCGCGCCTTCTTAGTACCGCCGTCTTCGGCGTTACGTGCATGTGCGCATCCCACGCCTTCGCCTGGAGCCTCAAGGAAGCCGCGGCCCCCTACAAGGGAACGACGATCAGCGTGGTCGGCCTCGACCGGCCGAGCTACAAGGCCGCGGAGAAGCTGACGCCCGAATTCGAGAAGGAGACGGGTATTCACGTCCAGTGGACGGATTTCCCGTATGAGAACACGCTCAAGGAAGAGACGCTGAACTTCGTCGCCAACAGCGAGCAGTATGACGTCATTCTCTCCGACGTCGTGTGGCCGGTGAACTTTGCGGGCGCGGGCTGGGCCGTTCCGCTCGACCATTTCATGAAGGATCCCAAGCTCGCCGATCCCAATCTCGACCTGAAGGATTTCTTCCCGGTGTGGTTGGCGAGCTTTACGGTAGACAAGAAGCTGTACGGTCTACCGTTCGACTCCTATGCGGGTCTCCTCTATTATAACAAGGCCATGTTCAAGGATGCGGGCATCGAAAATCCGCCCAAGACCTGGGACGAGCTGAAGGCCGATGCCCAGAAATTGACCAACAAGGACAAGAACGTCTACGGCTACGCGTTGCAGTCGGCGCGCGGCGAGACCCAGACGGCGGACGCCTTCGCGCGCTTCCTGTGGCCTTGGGGAGGGCGCTTCCTGGACCTCGAGCACAAGAAGATCCTGGTGAACGATCCGAAGTCCGTGGCAGGCATGGAATTCCGCCAAAGCCTCCTCGATGTCATGCCCTCGGGCATCGTTTCGGACGATCACAGCCAGGTCGTCGAGATGCTTTCCCAGAAGCAGGTGGCGATGATCACCGAGTGGTCGGCCTTCTATCCGACGCTGAGCACGGGTCCGATCGCCGGTGATCTCGGCATCGCGCCCGAGCCGAAGGGACCTGACGGAGCCTACGCAGCGTTCGGAGGTTTCGCCTATATGATCAGTTCTCAGGTCGCCAAGCCCAAGCAGAACGCCGGCTGGCTCTTCATCCAGTGGCTCACCTCCAAGGAAATGGCGATGCCGCTGATCGAGAACGGAGCTGTCGTTGCCCGCCAGAGCGCCGACAAGGATCCCGCAGCGCAGGCCAAGTTCCCCAATTTGAAGCCGATGGTGGAGACCTGGGAAACGGCGACGGTGCCGGACTGGCGTCCGCAGCTCCAGTGCTACCCGCGCTTCTCCGACATCGTTTCGGATTGGGGCTCGCGCATCGAGCTGGGTCAGTCGTCGATCAAGGACGGGCTGAACAGCATGGCGAGCGACCTCGAGAAGTACATGCAGACTTCCGGATGCTGGAGCCACGGCAACACGCCGCAGAAATATATTTCGATGTATAAGTGAACGATCCGCATCGGATCGAAGGTGGGGCCTCGTTGGCCCCACCTTTGTTGTTCTTCGGAGCCTGGGTCCGCACGCAATGACTGATTCGATCGTCCCGATTCCCCAAGATCTGACGAAGAGCTGGAGCGAGAAGTTTGAGCCTTGGCTTTTCATCGCTCCGTCCATCATCCTCTTGTTGGTGATTGGCCTATATCCAACCGTCTACACAGCCGTGATCTCGTTTCATAACTGGGTCATGGGCATGGGCGATCCCGTCTTCAACGGCGGAGCCAACTACGTCACCGCGCTGACATCGCTCGATTTCGGCAGCGCTGTCATGCGCACGCTGATCCTCATTGCCGTCACGCTGCCGGTCGAGCTCGTGCTCGGGTTGATGATCGCCCTGGCGCTGGACTCCGAGCGCGCTCCCGTGTTGCGCCGGCTGCTCCAGATCTGCCTCGTCATACCGATCGCAATCACCCCGGCGGTTGTGGGCCTGCTGACGCAGCTCCTCTTCAACCAACAGCTCGGGATCATCAATTATCTGCTCAGTCTCCTGGGATTGAGCTCCGTGGACTGGCTGGGCGGCACCACGAGCGCCTTCGTGACCGTCATTATCGTGCACGTCTGGGAATGGACGCCGTTCGTCGCCCTGGTGCTCGCCGCGGCACTTTCAACTGTCCCGCCGGAGGTCGATGAAGCCGCCCTCCTCGAGACTGAGCGCTGGTGGCCGCGCTTCGCCTCGATCCGTCTGCCTTATCTCCTGCCGGGCATCACCGCGGCGCTCGTGTTCCAGACGGCCTTCACGATGAAGGAATTCGACATGATCTATACGATCGAGAAGGGAGGTCCCGGCACAGCCACGGAGGTGGCGATCATGCAGATCGAACGCCTGGCCTTCCGCGGATTCGACATCGGAGTCGCATCGGCAGAGTCGATCCTGATGCTGGTCCTGTCGATCGTTCTCGCCCGTGTCTATATCCGGCTCTTCTATCGGGAGATCGAGGCATGAATGTCCGTTTCAGGGAATCTGTCGGATCGGTGTTGCATCGGGTTGCGATCCTCGTCACCCTCGCCGTAATCCTCTTTCCGCTCTATTGGATGGTTGCAGGATCACTGAAGACGCAGTCCGAGCTTTTCAGCATTCCACCAGTTTGGGTTTGGCGTCCGACGCTGGCCGCCTATGCCGAGGCGCTGAGCGATTCGGGCCTCATTATCGCGCTGCGCAACTCGCTGGTAGTCACCGTCCTGGGCGTCGCACTCGGTCTCGTCGCTGGCGTTCCGGCTGCATACGGCATCGCGCGATACAGGTTCCGTGGGCGTGAACAGATC
>DASTSI010000151.1:0-8857 GCA_035760745.1 Nitrospira sp.
GGGTGGAGATCCGTGGTATTTTCACGCGCAGCTTGGGGCTTCCGACACAGAGAACTGTATGGGACCCCCGCTAGGAAACTCTCCAGTGCCCGGTTTCCAACACACGAGCCTGCTCCGCATCCACGCCGACCAGGTGGACCCGTGAACGAAGCTTCGTTGCCCTCCGGACCGACGGATGGTATCGTTCGCCCAACGACGATGGGTATGCCACCACCCGACCCCGGCACGAGCTCCGCCGAGCAGCAGCGCGGTCTCGCGGTCAGTCGGCGCCAATTCGTGGCCGGGACCCTGGCCGCCGGATTCGCCCTCGCCGTGCGGCCGGTCGCCGCGAACACGATCACGACCGACGACGCCGGACTCACGGCCGGTGACGTGCGAGTTCCGACGCGGGACGGCGACATACCGGCCTACCGAGCGAAGCCCGATCGAGGATCGGCGCCGCCGGTCGTCCTGGTCGTTCATGAAATTTTCGGGGTGCACGAGCACATCAAGGATGTCTGCCGCCGGCTCGCCAAGGCCGGGTACCTCGCCATCGCGCCCGAGCTCTATGCGCGCCACGGAGACGTGTCGAAGCTCGCCGACATCGACAAAATCCGCACCAAGGTCGTGGCACACGTCTCCGATGCGGAGGTTTTGGCCGATCTCGACGCCGCCACGGCCTGGGTCAAAGCCTCGGGGGAAGGCGACGTCGAGCGGCTCGGCGTGACAGGCTTTTGTTGGGGAGGACGGATTGTCTGGCTCTACGCGGCCCACAGCCCTTCGCTGAAGGCGGGAGTCGCCTGGTATGGGCGGCTGACCGGCGCGCCGAGCTCGCTTCAGCCCAAACATCCCGTCGACGTGGCCGGGTCGCTCCACGCACCGGTTCTCGGGCTCTACGGAGCGGAGGATCGGGGCATTCCGCTCAACACGGTCGACCAGATGAAGTCCGCGCTCCAGGCCGCGGGAGGCTCCTCGCAACTCGTCGTCTATCCGAACGCTCCGCACGCCTTCTTCGCCGACTACCGGCCGAGCTACCGCAAAGAGGCGGCGGAAGACGGCTGGCGGCGACTTCAAGCCTGGTTCAAACAGCACGGGGTGGGCTGATTCGCAATCTCTCCGCGTCTCCCTCAGAGAGGAAGACCTCGAAATGGGTCTGTAACCCGTAGGCCCCATAGAGGCTTTCGAGATCCTTCAGCATGCTCCGCATGCCGCCGACGAGGGCCTCCCGTTCCCGCTGAACCTGCCGGCGCAGCCGAGCGGCTTCCATCGCGCGGCGGACGGCGAACAACAAGGCCGTTTCGCCGACCGGATGCACCAAGACGTCATAGGCTCCCGCCGTCATGGACTGCCGGCTCAGATCCTCATCGGGCTTTTCGAACAGCAGCAAGACCGGCAGATCAGGCCGGATCTTGCGGAGGGCCCGGACAAAGCCAATGCCGTCGAGACGGGGCTGGTGAGCATCACACAAGACCGCGGGATAGTCGGTCGTCCTGATCCGTGCCAGCGCCGCGAAGTTGGAGTCGATCGCCTCGACGCGCACACCGGGACATTTGAGACGCAGCATCGAGGCCGCGGTCTCCAGCGGAATAGGTTGGTCATCGATGATCAGAACGCGAGCCTGGTCCATCGCGGTTCCCGGCCTATGGCGCAATCTGCTAAGCTGAGCCTCGAATCTATCTTACTGACTCGGCGAGAGTCGGTCCAGCCGCGCGTGGCGGCGGCATCCGGCACGAGGGCATCGCCGCATGAGAATCTGGCCCGGACGTCCCTATCCATTGGGAGCGACGTGGGACGGAGAGGGAGTGAACTTCGCCCTCTTCTCGGAAAACGCGACCGCCGTCGATCTCTGCTTCTTCGACGAGCCGCATGCCTCGGTGGAAGCGCACACCATCCGGGTCGAAGAATGCACCGATCACGTGTGGCATGTGTACCTTCCGGAAGTACGGCCCGGACAGCACTACGGGTATCGCGTCCACGGATCTTATGAGCCGGACGCCGGACACCGGTTCAACGCCGCCAAGCTCTTGTTCGATCCCTATGCCAAAGCGGTCGCCGGCACGATCGACTGGTCCGACTCGTTGTTCGGCTATCGCCTCGGCGACCCGGCAGCGGATCGCTCCATCGACGACCGGAACAACGCCGGGTCGGTTCCCAAATGCGTCGTCGTGGACCAATCCTTCACCTGGGGCGACGACCGCCTCCTGCAAACGCCGTGGGACCGCACGGTCATCTATGAGCTGCACGTGCACGGGTTCACCGCGCGCCACCCGCACATCCCGAAGAATCTCCGCGGCACGTATTCGGGGCTGGCGACGCCGGAAGTCATCGAGCATTTTCAGCGCCTCGGGGTCTCGGCCGTCGAATTGTTGCCCGTCCACCATTTCGTCCGGGACAAACTGCTCCTCGACCGCGGCCTGACCAACTACTGGGGCTATAATTCCATCGGCTTTTTTGCCCCGGACATCGGCTACGCCTCGTCGCCCGGTCCGGCCCAGCACGTGTGGGAGTTCAAGACGATGGTGAAGGCGCTCCACAGCGCCGGGATCGAGGTCATACTCGACGTCGTCTACAACCACACCGGTGAGGGGAATCACCTCGGCCCCACCTTGTCATTCCGCGGCATCGACAATGCCAGCTACTATCGGCTCGTCCCCGATCAGCCGCGCTACTATCAGGATTACACCGGCTGCGGGAACACGCTGAACGTCCGCCATCCGCGGATCCTGCAGCTCATCATGGACAGCCTTCGGTACTGGGTGTTGGAAATGCACGTGGACGGCTTCCGGTTCGACCTGGCGTCCGCGCTCGCGAGGGAGCTGCACGACGTGGACCGGTTGAGCGCTTTTTTCGACATCATCCACCAGGATCCGGTCCTCTCCCAGGTCAAACTCATCGCCGAGCCCTGGGATCTCGGAGAAGGCGGCTACCAGGTCGGCAACTTCCCGCCGGGATGGGCGGAATGGAACGGCCGATATCGGGATACGATCCGGCGGTACTGGAAGGGCGACGGCGGTCAAGTGGCCGAACTCGCCTATCGCCTGTCAGGCAGCAGCGATCTCTATGAAGGCGGCGGCCGGCGGCCGCATGCGAGCATCAATTTCGTGACGGCCACGACGGGTTCACGCTGCACGATCTCGTCTCCTACGACGAGAAGCACAACGAGGCGAACGGCGAGGACAATCGCGACGGGACCGACGACAATCTGAGCTGGAACTGCGGCGTGGAAGGCCCGACGACCAAGGCCTCGATCGCGGCCTTGCGGGAACGGCAGAAGCGCAACATGCTGGCCACGCTCCTCTTGTCCCAAGGCGTGCCGATGCTCTGTGGCGGCGACGAGATGGGACGGACCCAGGGCGGCAACAACAACGCCTACTGCCAGGACAACGAGATCAGTTGGGTCGACTGGCAACTGAGCAAGCCGCAACAGGCGCTGCTCGCGTTTACGCGGAGCCTCATCAGCCTCCGCCAGCACCACCCCGTCTTCCGGCGCCGGCGGTTTTTCCAGGGACGCCGCATCCGCGGGGCCGAAGTGAAGGATCTCTCCTGGCTCCGTCCCGACGGACGCGAGATGACGGACGAAGACTGGGCGAAGGGCTATGTCCGCTGCCTCGGAGTGCGGCTGGTCGGGGATGCCATCGAAGAGAAGGATCCGAAGGGCCGGCCGCTCGTCGACGATACCTTTCTCTTGCTGCTGAACGCCCACCACGAGCCGCGGCCGTTCACGCTGCCGGCGCACAAGCGCGGCGTGCGGTGGCAGCTCCTGTTCGACACGTCGGCGGACAGGCCGATCGGCCTGCTTCGAGCGGGGGCGCCGTACGATCTGGAAGCCCGATCGCTCGCCCTGCTTCGCTTACGCACCAAACCCTGACACCGGGCCCGCGGCCGCGCACCATCGCGATCACTCGCCAAGGAGTTCCCCCACCGGCCGCAGATCTTCGACATGATCGGACAACACCTTCACCATGCCCATGATCGGGATGGCGAGGAGCAGACCCCAGAGGCCCCACAACCATCCCCAAAACAGGAGCGCGATGAAGACCGCCGCGGCATTCATGCTGCCCACCCGGCTGCTCAACCAGGTGACGACGAGCGTGCCCACGAAGGTCGCCACGACGATCGACGCCCCCGCCACCAGGGCCGCCTTCATCACCGATTCGAATTGCATGAAGGCCGCCATGCCGACCGCGAACGCGATCACCGCGGGTCCGACGTAGGGAATGAAATGCAGCACGCCCGCGGCCACGGCCCAGGCCCCCGCGTTGTCGAGGCCGATGCCGCGAAAGGCGACCCAACTCAGCAGTCCCAGCAGCACGTTGGTGGTCAAAAGCGTGAGCATGTAGTTTTGAATCGCCCGGTCGATGTCGTCCAGGATCGTGACCGTGATCTTTTTCTTGGACAGCGACGGGCCCGCCAGCCGCAGGATTTTTCCTCTGAAGGTCGGTCCGGACACCAGCAAGAAGAAGACGAGCAGCAGCAGCGTGGTGAGTTCGCCCATCAGGCCGAACATCCCCAGGGAACCGGTCCACAAGAGGTCCGTCACTGTGAACTGCGGCTGCGCCACGACGACCCGGCGGTGCGACGGCGGGGGCTCGGCGCCGTCCGCCGCCTGCCGGCTGGCCTGCTCGAGCTCCCGCGCCGCTGCCTGCATCTTCTGCACGGCGTTGGCTTCGTGACTCATGTCACGCAGCATGTCGGAGAGCTTGCCCGCCGCCGCGGGCAACTCCTCGACGATCTGTTCCACCTGGCCGCTCAGCGACGTGACGGCGAGGCCCCCCGCAGTCACCACGCCCAGAAGGACCAGGGTCGCGCCGATCACCCGGGGAATCTTGATGCGGGTCAGCCAGACGACCATCGGATTCAGCGTGAAGGCGATGATCATGCCGAGCAGCAGGGGAATGAGGAACTTCTGGGCCCACTGGAGCGCAAACGCCGTCGCGATGAGGGCCAGCACGGTCAGTGCGATGCGGTGAGGATCGGCAGGCAGGTCGATGACGGGCTGGGCGACGCGGGTCTGTTCGATTTTGGCGGGCGCGGTCTTCACGGCTTTACTACAGCATAGGCACGTGAGCCCTCCCCACTAGGACAACGCCTAGGCTCGTTCAGAGGATCAGTTCGCAGGGTTGGAGAAAAACTTTGAGGGGAACTTCCTGGCCATGTTGCTGTTCGAGCAGTTTCATGTACAGGGCTTTGATGGCCTCGGTCATCGGCGCCACCTGGCCATCGTCGAGCGCGACCATGAAGAGAATGTTGCGATCGGTCATCCAACTGTATTCCGAGACAGACCCCGTTTGTCCCTTTCCGCCGAGCCCGGGCATCACCGTGTAGCCGGTGACGCCGAGATCATTGAAGACCTGATAGATCGTGCTCTCCAATGTCTCGCGACAGATAATGGTGAGCATCTTCACGTGGAATCTCCTCGCGCTAGCCCGTCACCCGGGTCAGCATATTCTCGTCCGTATGGTGGAAAGAGATCCGGCCGTCCCGGCATGCGGAAGCCGTGCCATCGATCCTGGTTGAAGATCGTCACGGTCAGTTCATAGCGCACCGTCTTGAACTCCCGCTCCAGGAACCGATTGGAACATCCCATACGTGTGGGACCCCGCGAGATCCTCCTTCATGCTGCCCTCCTGAACACGAGTACGATTCGACGACCGATCGGGAAGCCCGGCTCTCACGTTCGTAAAGAGAGAGACGGATTGTAGGAGGGTCCGTGCGGCAGGCGCAACCGTACGCGTCACGTCTCGGCGAAGGAGCGCGGCATCGGGACCGCGTCTGCCCGCGATGTCTCGGGAGCCGGCACGGTCGCCGAGACCCGGCGACGAAACCAGGCGGCCGTGAGGCCGAGGACGAACAGCACGAGGCCGATTCCCACCAAGCTGGTCCACTCATTCACCCGCTCGGTCACCCACCCGAAAAACCAGATGCCGGCGAGCGACGTGGCGGTCGCGATGGCCGTGTAGATCGCCATCACCCGCCCGACCAGTTGAGCCGGCGACACCTCTTGGATCATGCCCCAGGCGATCGGGGTCCAGGCGCCAAGCCCCATGCCGATGACGGTCACGAGTCCAGTCGCCACCGTGAGGCTCTTCGTCCAGACCAGCGCGCAGAGCGCCGCACCGCCGATGACGCTGGACACCGAGACCAGCGCGACGCGCTTGCGCTGGTCCCAGCGGGTCAACGGGACGAGCGCGAGCGACACGAGGAACAACCCGATGCCGAGCCAGGACCACAGATAGCCGACTTCGACCGGCCCGAGCGCCAGGAGCTTCTTGCCGAAAACCGGAAACAGCGTGGTAAACGCGCCGGCCGAAAACGTGTAGAGGGACGCCATCACAATGAGCATGAGAATGACCGGTTGGGAGATGAACGAATACCGGACGCCTTCCACCAGATCGCGCCATGTCGCAGCGACCGGGCTGCCCTGCGCCGGAGACAAACGGACCGGCGACAGGCGCATCGGCACGAGGCAGAGCGCCGATGCGAAATAAATCACGGCGTTCGCGCACAGCACGTCCTGCGAGCCGGAGAACGCGATCCCGAGACCGCTCAACACGGGGCCGATGATGATGCCGATGCTCGTCGTACTTTGCAGCATCGCGTTGGCCGCGACGAAGCGGGAGCGCTCCACTAGGAACGGCACCGATGAGGACAACGTGGGAACGAACATCGCGGTCGCGACGCCGTACAGAAAGACAAGGACGTACAGCATGTCTACGGTGAAGATCTCGATCGAGAGCCAGCACGGAATCAGGCCGATGAGGATCCCGCGGGCCACGTCGGTGACGATGAGGATCGCTTTCTTCGGCAGCCGATCCACCGTCACGCCGATGAGGGGCCCGAGGACGATGGGCGGCAGCGTCTGAAGCAGGCCGATGACGCTGGTTTTCATCGCGGACCCGGTCACGGAGTAGACGAACCAGAGGAGCGCCAGCCGGCTCACCCCGTCCGCCACCTGCGAGAGGACCTGGCTCCACCAGATCAGACGAAAGTCACGGGTGAGGAGCCACTGACGTTTCATAGGTACCGGGGGAACCCCGAGGGCGGGTCCCGGGACGACGACTGCCTTCATAGGATTACGATACAGGCTTCAGGCGGTGAAAGACAGTGGAAGCGGACGCACCGAGTGGGAGGCCGCCAGCGGTCCAGACTAGGAGACCGCCGGCTGCAACGACGCCGCCTGCCGGGAAAAGTGAGTGGCCACGAACGCCGTCAGGAGCAGCACGAGCCCGAGCCCGATGAGGCTCTCCGCCGGTCCAAAGGTCTCGGCAACCCAGCCGAACCCGGACATGCCGACCATGGCCGCCGCCATCGACCCCGTGCTGAAGGTGGTCAGCACGCGGCCCATCAAGTGGGACGGCGTCACTTCTTGCAGCAGCGCCCAGACCACCGGATTGAGCACGGCGGCCCCCGCCCCCACTAGGATGACCAACCCCGCCGCGATCAACGGGGACTCGAGCACGCTGAGCGAGCAGACGGCCAAGCCGCCCATGGTGGACCCGCTCACGAGAATCTGCAGGCGGCTGCGCACATCGTGCTTCGCCCGCAAGGCCATCCAGGAGGAGGCCCCGAGCATGCCGGCTCCGAGCGCGGACCAGAGCCACCCCAGCTGGACGGGCCCGACATGCAGGAGTTCCGTGGCATAGACCGGCAGCACGAAGACAAACGCGCTCGCGCCGAGATTGTACAGCGCGGAGATGGCGACCAAGAGTAAGACCGTCGAGCGGTCGCCGAAGACGAACCGGAATCCCACGGACAAATCGTGGAGCACCGAGGCCGACTCCGTCCGGGCGCCGCTCTGCGGCAGCCGCTCTCGGCAGCGCATCGGCAGCAGGCACAGCGCCGAAATGAAGAACGTCGCCGCGTTGATGTAGAGGACGTGCTGCGCGCCGATCATCGCGATCAGCACGCCGCTGACGGCGGGACCCAAGAGCGTGCCGATGTTGTTGGTGCCCTGGATGAGGGCATTGGCCTGCACCAGCTCGCACCGCCGCACCAGCAGCGGCACGGCCGAGACGAGCGCCGGCCCAAAGACGGTGGACACCATCGAGGTGAGGAAGATGAGGACAAAGAGTCCCTCGAGCCTGAGGAGGCCCAGCCCGTACAAGGCCGGGATCAGGAAGACCAGCACGGTGCGGATCAGGTCCACCCAGATCATCACCCGCTTCTTACGAAGGCGGTCCAGGTAGACGCCGATGAGCGGACCGAACAGCAACGGCGGTACGGTCTGGAGCAGCCCCACGGTGGCGATCATCAGGGCTGAGCCGGTGAGCTCGTACACGAACCATAGCAGTGCGATCTTGTTGAGCCCTTCGCCGATCTGGGAGGTGACTTGCCCCCACCAGAGCAGACCGAAATCTCGCGTCGTGACGAGACGCCACCCCCGGCTTTCGTCGCCGGCCGCCGCGGCGGCTGGTTCGGTTTTCCCTCCCGGCTCCCGACCGATCATTCCCACCTCCACTCGTTCCGGATAGTGATGCATCTCCCTAGAGCAAGTGGCAGACCAGCGCGAGCCCGGCGAAGGAGGCAACGGCGGCGAGACCGCATCCAGGCATGACGGGGACAGCTCCAAGCCGTTGTTCCTCATGGACGCGCGGCGCAAGAGCCACGACGAACCAGTCCTCAAAATGATCCTCGAGCGTAAGCGGAGGCTGACAAGAACCCTGGGTGGGGAAGAAGTCGTTGCTCCTTTTTTAACACAAGCGCTGTAGGAGCGCGGTGCTAGGAACCTCTCCAGAAACCGACTCGGACATTCAGCACGCGCTGAAGATAAGATCCTTCTAACCTGACTGGACCGCGCGCAAGGAGCAGAGACTCGCCTCCGCGTCGAATCGTCATGGCAATTCGGCTATAATGCCGCCCATTCATCGCTACCCACCTC
>DASTSI010000152.1:0-5231 GCA_035760745.1 Nitrospira sp.
CTGGGTTATCGGACCGGTTGCCGGACATCTCTTTTCACGCTCTGTGGAAGGCGATGCAACATGATAAAAAAGTCATTGGCGGGGAAGTCATCGGCGTCTGGCCGACCAAGATCGGTGAAGTGGTGATCCGGCCCCTCAATAAGCGGCTTTGTCAAAATTGGTATGATCGGCTGTCCACCGCGAAGAGAAGTCGCTCCAGAGCGGGAGGCGGGCGCCGGTCACGGTCCGAGGTTTCAACATAGATGATGCGAACCGCACGAACACAATCTTCCTCTCAACTGGAGCAAGCTCTTCGGGAGAAAACCCGAGAAGTAGATGTATTGCATCGCATTAGTGATTCGATCAGCAACACGCTGGATCTCGAAGCGGTACTCAAGCACATCGTCGACGTCGTAGTGGAAGTCACAAGAGCCGACGCTTGTCTCCTGTATTTGCTGTCCGATGCGGGGGACGAGCTTATCCTTCGCGCATCCAAGAATCCGCATCCCAAACTGATCGGTCGCATTACGATTGGGATGGGAGAGGGCATAACGGGCTGGGTCGCGCGCGAACGCACGCGCGTCGTCATACCGAGCAACGCGAGCGACGATCCCCGGTTTAAATTTTTCCATAATCTTCCGGAAGACCGCTATCAAGCCTTCGTTTCCGTGCCAATCATGGCAAAGAAGGAAGTCGTGGGCGTCATCAACGTGCAGCATAAGCGGCCGAAACGCTATCGAGCAGACGAGTTGGCCTTGTTGTCGACCATTGCCAATCAAGTAGGGGGAGCGATCGAAAATGCGAGGCTGTACGAACAGATGCGGCGCAAAGCGCTGCAAGTCGAGACGCTGTCGCAAGTATCAGAAACAGTCGCCTCGAATCGTCTGATCGAAGACGTGCTGCAACTCCTGGTCACCATGACAGCGCAAATGATGAATTCGAAGATCTGTTCGATCATGTTGCTGGATGAAGCCACCGGAGATCTCCGTATCGAGGCCACGCAGAGTTTGAGCGAGCAATACCGACGCAAACCCAACTTGAAAATCGGGCAGAGCATCAGCGGACGAGCCGTACAGGAACGACGGCCCATCGTCGTGGCCGACGTCACGAAAGAGCCGGACTATATGTATCCTGATATCGCGAGGAAGGAGGGGTTGTGTTCCCTCCTTTCGGTTCCGATGTTGGTGAGGGAGAAAGCGGTCGGTGTCATCAACAGCTATACCTCTGCGCCGCATGTGTTCACCACCGAGGAGGTCAAACTCTTGCAGGCCATCGCCAACCAAGCGGCGATCGCGATCGAGCACACGACGCTGCTCGAGAAGTCGTTCGAAATGCAGGAAGCGCTTGCCGTGAGGAAACTATTGGAGCGGGCCAAAGGGTATTTGATGCGTTCAAAGAAACTGACGGAGGAAGAGGCGTTCAAGCTGATCCAGCGCCAGAGCATGGATTTGAGGAAATCCATGCGCGAAATTGCCGAAGCGGTTCTGTTGGCGGGAGAACTGGAAGAGCGTGCCGAGAAGCAGAAAGGCTAGCTCGTGATCGGCTTGCCGTCCTAGGGTGACTTCGGCCCCGTCGGCTGCTTCGGCTTGGCCTGCTTGCGCTGTCCGTTCTGCTCAGCCAGTTGCTTCTTAATATCATCAAGCTCCTTCCGCAAGGCCTCAATTTCAGGATCCTTCTGACTGCCGCCTTTCTGCACCGAGGCACCCGAGTCGGGCTGAGCGCTTCCATTCGCCGGCCCGGAAAGCGGGGCGGCGGTTGGTGCGCCATCGCTCACCGGAAGATTGGCGAGTAATTCATAATCGATCACCAAGGTCGAGTCGGTCGATTGCGAATCCCGATAGGAATCCGACCGTTTAGCGAGTTCAGGCGCGAACAGCACCGTATGGTTGATCAATCCTGTGGGGTCGGGCAGGTGACGGTTCGGCATGTTCACGGTGTCCGGGCGCTCCGTTCGATGGCGGTATTCTGTCAGCGTCACATAGAGAGAACGGCCGTACGCATACAGCACGCCGCTGGTCGTTTCCTTCGGGGCGAGTTGGAGCGGCGGTTCGGAAGATCCGACCGCCGCGCCGACCCGTGTGGAGTAGCCGGGAGCGCCGATTTGATGAATCGTGAAACCGACTTGCTGATCGGACGCGGCTCGCGACAGTGCCTCCGTAATCCAGGGCGAGAGGAACAGGACTTCCTCTTCGGAAAGCGCGCGCACGGCTTCCGGCTTGCCGGAAATGAGGTTCTGGAAGACGCTTTGGTCCTGCCTGACCAGGATGCCCCCAAGCACTCGCGCTACCGTCTCGCCGGGGAGTGAGATCGGGTGAGCCGCTTGGAATGAGCGGTCCGGTATGCGCTCGAGCCGAACCTTTCCTCGCTCGGACTCGTGAAGCGTGACGTCCACTTCCGGCCTCGTTACGCAACCCGCGAGCAGAAAGGCGACGATCAATAGGATTCTGGTCATGCCTGTAGGGTGGGGCATCGTGAATGTATGGCGCGGCACGGCGGGGAGAGTCTAACACAGGCTCTCGAATGTGGATACCTCGAGCTCGGTGGACCAGCAACTAGCCACTTGACAGGAAGCGAGGCGACCTCCTATAAGTAACGCCCGTCATCGGCCGGACAGCCTAGACAAAGGGGTCTGGGCAATCGTGGCCGAATCTTACGAAGGACAATGGCGTCCTTTTGGTCCAAGCAGTGGACTGGAAGGGCGTTTTTTTTTGCTCGGCGTCCCCTCCGGTCGGAACCGATCGATTGCGTTGAACCAGGAGGAATGGCCGATGAGAACGAGTCGAACGTGGGCATCTCTGTGCATCGCCGTGGTGGCGCTCGCCACGACGCTGCCGGTATGGGCGGCAGAGAGCGCGGAGGAAGCCGCTGGGGCTGGCCGGTTATTACGCAAAGAAGAGAGCCCGCCGGCCGTCATCTGCGGAGGCTGCATCAGCCCGGCTTTCACCACACAGGGCAAGGGCAGCATCATCCCGTACGGACGCATCGAGTTGGACGGGATTTACAGTACTCGGAACACCAACCCGCTGGACCCAGGACAATTCAATGGATATGCCACAGCGGCGGGAAAGAGCAGTAACTCCTCCGCCACCCTTAACCCCCGCTATAGCGTGTTCGGCATCCGCGGCGAGCGGACGGACGGCACGCATGTGCTGATCGGCGTCGTAGAAACGGATTTCTATTCCCAAACGGACAATGCCGGCAATATCTCACCGCGCCTGCGTTTGGCCAACGTGAAATATTCGCCGAACAACAACAAGACGAGCTTTACCGCCGGCATGGACTGGACACCGGTGATGGGCCTGCACCCGAACCTCATCGACTTCTCGATCATGGGGTACAACGGAAACCTGTGGCAGCGTCTTCCGCAAGTGACGGTACGGCACCAGTTTACCGAGAATCTGGACGGCCTTGTCACCGCGTTCCGCTTCGAACGTGGGTTATCGGCGATCCAACCGCAAACACAACGCCGTCCCTTTCAAGGGAGCGGGGTGGGCGGCGTGCCGCCGGTCTCCTGCTCCAACAACGCGTTCGCTTGTTCCGAGAATGCGTTCAACGATCCCGTCCAGATGCCGTATTTCGGGACGAGGCTCGGATACAACGGCACAGGCAATATGCATGGCCTCATGGTCGCGCTCAACGCCGCCTATCGCTGGTACCGTTCAGCGCCGACTGCCGCGGTGGGAGGCATCCCATCAGGCCAAGACATTAATTCCTATCTCGTCGGCGGAGAGTTAGTTGTGCCGATCACCGCGCAGCTCAAGTTCTCGGGCGAAATCGCGTATGGCCAGGCTTTAGGAGTGGAATTCTTCCGCTTCGGGCAGGATCGGAATCTCGGCACGGGAAAGCCGATTCGCACCGTCGTCGGTTGGGGTGAGCTGGATTATGCCTTCAACCGGGACACCACTTTCATCGGCGGGTATGGATTCGACAATCCGCTCAACTCAGACGTCAAAGGAACGACGGCCGGACCGGACACGCAATATCTCCTGAACCATCGCTTCTATTTGACGGCAGTGCGGCACGTTTGGGGCGACTTGTATCTGTCCTTCGAATGGAACCACCTGATGACGGAGTGGTCAACGAACGAGCACTTTGCGGGCGACAACCTGATGTTGTCGACGTGGTACAACTTTTAACCAGAAGCATGCAGCCGTCAGCCGAGATCATGGGCTTACGGTTCTAAGGAGCACAACGATGGACGACATCACACGGGGCAAAGCGGCGGAGGAGATCCACGATGACGGCGATGGGAAATCGCGCCGCGATTTCCTTTTCCAAGGCGCGCGCGTGACGGCCGGGGTGGGTGTTGCGGCGCTCTTGGGAAATCTGGGGAACTGGGCGCTCTCCTATGCGGCGGACAAGGAGCCGATCAAGATCGGCGTGTTGCATTCCCTGAGCGGCACGATGGCCATCAGCGAAGTCTCATTACGGGACGTCGTGCTCATGGCGGTGGAGGAAATCAACGCCAAGGGCGGCGTGATGGGCAGGCAGGTGAAACCGGTGGTCGTGGATCCCGCGTCGAATTGGGACCTGTTTGCGGAGAAGGCCAAGCAACTCCTGTTGCAGGACAAGGTATCCGTGGTGTTCGGTTGCTGGACCTCCGTGAGCCGAAAGTCCGTGCTGCCAGTCTTCGAAAAAAACAACGGCCTCCTCTTCTATCCGGTGCAATACGAGGGTGAGGAATGCTCACACAACGTCTTCTATACCGGTGCCGCCGTCAATCAGCAGGCCGTGCCGGCGGTCGAATACCTCATGAGCAAGGAGGGCGGCGGGTACAAGAAGTTCTATTTGCTCGGGACGGATTACGTCTATCCGCGTACGACCAATAAAATTCTTCGGGCCATGCTGCTGGCGAAGAAAGTGCCCGAAGCCAATATCATGGAAGAGTACACCCCCTTCCACCACCAGGACTACCAGACGATCGTCGGGAAGATTAAGAAGTTCGCGGCCGGGGGCGGTGCCGCGGTGATCAGCACGATCAACGGCGACAGCAACGTGCCATTCTACAAGGAATTTGCCAACCAGGGATTGCGGGCGGAAGACGCCCCGATCATGGCCTTCAGCGTCGCGGAGGATGAGTTGCGCGGCATGGACACCACTGCCTTGGTCGGGCATCTCGCCGCGTGGAATTATTACCAGAGCGTTGACACGCCGCAGAACAAGCAGTTCGTCGCCAACTTCAAGACGTACTGCAAGAGGAACAATCTGCCGGACGGCGACAAGCGGGTGACCGATGATCCCATCGAGGCGGC
>DASTSI010000153.1:0-4490 GCA_035760745.1 Nitrospira sp.
TGTTCACGGTGCACGACGCCGCACCCGCGCCGACGCTGCGTGTGTTGCTCGCCAGCCTCCTGGCGGGCTCGCTGCTGCTGTTTCCGCTCTTGTGGTTTCTGTACCGACTGTTCAAAGGCCGATTTTTGACCGTGGCGGAACGCTAACGCCGACCATCAGGGAGGTGCACTATGTTGCCGGTCGCGGCTCTGTTTCGCTTGCTCGGCATTGTCGTGTTGTTGGCGGCGGTTCTCGGATCCTTCGCGTGGGTGAAGACCCGCGGCACGGGGCCGGAGGCCCAGGCACAGGAAGTCAAACGTTATTTCTACAAGATCGTCGATGTGCCGCCGGACAATGCCGCCATGCAGAGCGTCTTGAACGAGTACGGAGCGGCAGGCTGGGAATTAGTCGTGCTCAGCATGGGAGACATGACGCAGCCGCGCCTGATCTTCAAAAAGTGAGGACGGGCCGCCGTGCGCGCGCGTTCTGAGGGGTTCTCCCAGTTCCGGCCACCGCTCACGAGGGACGAGAATGCAAGGAGAAAGGAAGGCTGTTGGGAACCATTGCGAGGAAGACACGGTCGATAGTGGTGCTCGTACTGTTGGCGGCCGCCGAGGTAGGCGATGTGTCTGTTGCCGCAACCGACCCTCCCCGGCCGGGGACCGGCCCGACCTTTCCCAATCCGCAGCCGACGCCGCCTTCGCCCGCACCCGCTCCGCCGCCCAATCCTGTGCCGGCTCCCCCGCCGCCGAATCCCTCGCCTCCGGCGCCCCAGCCGCCTCCCTAGCACGGGGATCAACGATGAGGACTGAAGCGCGGGCCGGGATGCAGGAACGACGGCCCCAGCCTCCTATTCAGGCCATGGATCCTCAGCCCGTCGAGATTCGCTACCGGGAAGCCGTCGTGATCGGCTGGCGACTGTTTTGGCAGGGCTTGGGCAGTTTTGTGTGCGCGTTGGTGGGCGCCAACTTGGTCCTGCTGGAGCTCCTTCCGGAACTGACGAGAAGCGGGCCTTCGTTGTGGGCCCTGTTGGTGCCGTTGGCGGTGGTGACCCTGCTCTCGGTCTTCGTGCTGATGCCGCTCACGGCTCGAAGCCTGGTGCGGACGCCCTTTACCGGGTTTCGGCTTCGGTTGGTCAGAGATACCGACCCTGTGCTCCGGCCAGGCGAAAAAGAAGGGCGCGGGATGAGCCGTCCCGAGGCGCGTGTTCGAGCGTCAACAATCGTGCTGTGCCACAAGGAGGGATCATCATGCTGATCGCGATGCGAATCTACAGTTTGGCGGCGGTGCTCGCCGCCGCGTCCGTCGCCGGTGCGGCGGCCGGAGCCGAAGTGACCGAGAAGGAGCTGCACGAAGTTTCCGGGACCTTATCGAAGCTGGATCTCTCCAGCGGCCGCGGCCTTTTGACTACCGACCTCGGGCGGCCGATCCATTTCGAAGTGCCGAAGGCGTATTTGTTCGAGAACGTCACGGTCGGCGCCCGGATCGCGCTGCAGCTCGATGAATACGGCCGGGCGGTCAAGGTCATGGATTCGTCGGTTCCCGACCTCATCGGCCCGCAGAACGGAGAAGAGCACCGCCGTCCGCTTGCAGCCGGCAGCGACGACGGGGCCCGTCCGTAGGCCGCTCATGCCGACAGTCCTCCCTGCTGGGCCGTCTGCACCTTTTTCGAGAGCCAACGGTTGAGGGCCATGACGGCGAGGACGATCACGGCCGCGATCCCGATCAGGACGGCGAGGCTGCCGAGCCCCGGGTGTCGGAGCGTTTCGGTCACCTGATTCATGAACCACGCGGTGGCCAGGAGACCGGGCAGCTCTCCGAGCACCGTACCGATGAGGAAATCCTTCGTGCGGATATGAGACGCGCCCGCCACGGCGTTGATGATGGAGAAGGGCGCAACCGGGAGAATTCGAAGGGTGGCGATGGCGAGAATGCCGCGCGACGCCAGCACGCGGCTCACGCGATAGACCCGGGAGCCCGACAATCGGTCCATCAGGCGGCGGCCGAGTAAGCGGCCCACGCCGAACGTCAGCATGGCGCTCGACGTCATGCCGATCAACGCATAGAGAAAGCCCCACCAGGGACCGAACGTCAGAACCGTGACGGCGATCAGAATCACGACCGGCATCACCACCACGCCGCCGAGCAGAAAGCCGGCGATCGCGATGAGGGGAGCGGCCGGGCCTTCGCCGAACTGCTGGAGATATCCTGTCAGCGTCACCACATCGACGTAGTCGCGGAGCGGGGTCCAGTGCCAGAGCACCGCGAGTACGACGAGCAGCAGCAGGGCCGTGCCGCCGAGGATGATCTGGCGTCGAGCCGGCGTGCGCCGTTCCGGCGGAATCAATTCGGCATCGTACGGCTGGCTCGGGTCGATGAAATGTTCGTCCGGAATGAGATCGTTGATGTCCGCCGAGACGCGGCCGTCGAAGCTCTCGAGCGACCGGCCCTCCCCGCGCAGCCGCTCCACCGCTCGGATGAGCGACCCCTCCTGGGCAATTTCGCAATCCACGAGTTCGGGCGGCACGTTCAGATGTTCGCCGAGCAGCCTGGATCGGAACGCGGCAATCGCCCGGCGCACCTCGAGATGACCGCCTGCTTCGATCGCCAAATCGCATTCGGTGTCGAATCCCATCGAGCGGTTGCTTAAGTTTGCCGATCCTACGCGAACGACCTGGTCGTCGATCACGCAGACCTTGGCATGCATGCTGATGCACTGGCTCTGCAAGCCGGGGATCTTCGGGTAGTAGAGAGCCAGACGACGGTGGCGGTCCGACGCCCTCAGCCGTTCGAGCACGCGCGCGCGAAGCACGTCCATCGTGTGCTGCTCGAGCCAACCGTCGCTGTTCGGATGAAGCACCATCACGATTTCCGGCCCGCGCGGATCTTGAAGCCGGGCGGCCAGGCGGTCAGAGATCGTCCGCGACGTCAGGTATTGCGTCTCGATGTAGATGTGCCTGCGGGCGGCGCTCAGCATGTCGAGAAACAGGGCTTCGACCTCTTTGACCGCGGCGCGTCCCTCGAAGGCGGGTGCGGTCCTCGCGATGGCGATGAGGACGTCCCCAAGGTCGGGGGGCACGGTGGCGGGCCAGCAGTCGCCGACGTCGGAAGACGAGGGCCAGGCCATGGCGCGATCGGTGGCCCTCTTCCATCGCTCCCTGGCAAGATCTCCGAGTGCCGCCGCGATCGGGCCTTCGACCATCAGTTGCACGTCGTGGAACGGCCGGCAGGGCCGACCGTTCGGAAGCATGCGGGCCGGATGCATCGGTTCGTGCCGGGGGGTGTCCCAGCGGCAGGCGGCGAAGTCCAGGCCGCCGACGAACGCGAGCCTGTCGTCGATGACGACCACTTTTTGATGATGCGATGCGCCGAGCGGATGCGCGCCATCTTTGACGAAATGGAGCCGCCTGTGCGCCGCAAGCTTGGACGGAAGCCACCACTCGCGCTCGCTCCAATAAATCATGTGAAAGTCCCAGGTAAGGACGTACACATGAAGCGCGCGCCGTCGCATCAGCAAGTCGTGCAGGAACGGACCGAGTTGTGCGGAGAAACCGTCCGATTCCGCGTCCCCGCAGAGCCGAATCCGGCTGTCGAAATCCCATCCCAGGATGAAAATGGACCGACGCGCCTCCGCAGCGGCCTCGCGGAATGCCCGGAAATATGCCTCGCCGTCGATCAGGAACGCGGCGCGACGAGCACACTCGACTCGCCAGCAATTGTTCCCTGTCTGGAACAATGGCCGACGCTGTGCCGAAGGTGGGTCGAGGTCGTTTGGGGGGGAGAGCGGGAGGCGTTGTCTCACGATGGATTCGTTCATAGAGAAGTGGCCGCCCTGCCCGCCTCCGAAGGATGCAAAGCGAGTGCCCCTAGTCGATAGAAGCGAGCGGCCGGAGACGGAGCTCGGCCCGGGTTGCAAGCAGCGATGAGCTCGATGCGCACTTGCTCGGAACAGGTGTCCCGGGTCAGACAATCTGTCCGTCGGCAAGTCGGCGGCCGAGGCAAAAGGTGGGCGCGACAGCGGGACGAGCAAACGAATCCCGCCAAACGCTGATGATTCGCTGCGTCCTTCCGCTGCGCACTATCGGTCCATCTCTTGCACACTGCGTCGCGGATGCCGAGATGGTTGTGAGAGGCCTTTTCGGCGTGTCTGCCGGGAATCGGCGAGCGAAGCATGGCGATCGGCAGTCCGGTGGATGCGAGCGCGGGGAGCGAGCATGGTGAGGCGTACCTCCAAAAAGACTCCGGCGGGCCAGGCCGCCTCGCACGCGAAGGACGCCGTCCAGACGCTCAAGGCCGATCATCGGAAGGTGCGGAAACTCTTCGACCGCTTTCGAACCTCGTCAGACTCGGAGAAATCAGACCTCGCGCGCAGGCTCTTCGCGGAACTGGATCTGCATACCAAACTGGAGGAGGAATTGATCTACCCGGCGCTTCGTGCCGGGGTCGGCGAAGCCAGCTTCGATCGGCCGTCACTGGGCAATGGGTTGGATCTCGATGCCACCGGAGATTCG
>DASTSI010000154.1:0-20754 GCA_035760745.1 Nitrospira sp.
CCTCGGGCACGATCGGGCGGTCCGGCGCTTTCTCCAGCCTGCGCACGGACTCGTCGCTGTTGACTCCGACGACGAGCAGGTCGCCGAGCGCTTTGGCCGCTTCCAGGTAACGCGTGTGTCCGACATGCAGGAGGTCGAAGCAGCCGTTGGTGAAGACAATGCGTTGTTTGCGGTCCCGGGCGTTGTCAAGAATCGGCAGCAGTCTCTCCGGAGAGATCACCTTCTCGTGCATGGAGTCATCATACTCACTGCGCCCTCAATTAGAAAGATCCGAAGTCCGGACAATGAAGCCGACGGCGAAATGGAGGAAGAGTCCGAATGCGGAGGCGGGCCCTGGCACGGGAGGTCGGCATCGCGATCCGGCAGGCCGCCGCCTCAAGACGGCCTAGTCGCGATCGACGCCGCCCAGTCCCATGACGGCAGGTCCATAGCGCGAGACGATCGCGTCCATGGCCTCGATCGCTTTGCTGCGTTTCTCTTCGAACAGTCCGGGCGAAGCGGGGACGAGCGACGTGAGTGCCAGCCCCGCCAAGCGGTACCTGGTCCCCGGCTTCATGGCTTCGCGCAACGTCTCACGGACCGTCGGCCACATGTCCGGGTCGTAATTCAATGCGTGGGGAAAGCGGCGCTGCCTGGTCGTGATGACGAACCGTGAGTCCTTGAGCTTCACGGTGCAGCAGGCCGCGGCGAGACGGTCCTGTCGCAAGTCGCGGCACAGCACGCGGAGAAATCCCCGCAGCAGGCCTTCGAGCTCCCGCCGGTCGTCCGTATCCTGCTCGAACGTCGTTTCATGGCTCAGACTTTTGGATACCCGCTCCGTGATCACCGGCTCGCGGTCGATTCCCTGTGCCACCTCCCGGATCCAATGGAGCCTGACCCCGAGGAGGCGCCGCAACGGCCCTTCCCACCGGACGTCGGTGAGGTCATGCAGCCTCCGCAGGCCGAGCTCGTGCAACCGCTCGGCGGTCTTCGGCCCGATACCGGGGAGCGCGCGGAGCGGACGGTCGGCGAGAAAGCCGGCTTCCGTGCCCGGCGGTACGACGGCCACGCCGTCCGGCTTCGCCGCATCGGCCGCGATTTTGGCGACGGTCTTTCCGGTCGCAATGCCGACCGTGCAACGCAATCCCGTCTCCTCGAACATCGCCCGCTTCAGCGTCGCGGCGAGCTCGAACGGATCGGGATACAGGTGCTGGAGGTCGGTCGCGTCGGCGTAAAATTCGTCGATGCTGGTCCATTCGCTCCTCGGAAACAACCGGCCCGTCACCTGCTGCATCTGCTCATGGAGACGGCGGTACAGCGGCCGGTCCGGCGGGACCAAGATGAGGCCGGGACAGAGACGATACGCCTCGATCGTCGGCATCGCGGACCGCACGCCGTATGCACGCACGGCATAGCTCGCTGCCGCGATGATGCCGCGCGGCGGGGGACCTCCGACCGCGACGGGCTTGCCGGCGAGGGTCGGATCCTGCACGATCGCGGCGGATGCGAACATCGCGTCGATGTCGCCGAACACGATCTTGCGCGGCCAGCGCATGGCGCCTCGGTGGGTGGTCGCTAAAAATCGAGCGACAGCTGAGTGGGTTCCTCGGGCGGACGCCGGATCGGCGACGAGCGGCCCGCGATGCGGCCGACCGGGCCGAGTTCCTGGAGGGCTCCCCGGCAGCTGCCGCAATGGTGACGGCGCGGATGGATCGTCTTGCGCTGCCGTTTGTAAATTCGGCCGCATTGCCGGCAGCGCCAGGCGAATCGGGCCAGGGCCAACACTTGGTTCTGGAGCGAGTGGTACATGGTGACCGCGAGCGAGCCGTCGCGGTTCATCTCGGTCATCTTCCGGAGAAAATCCGGTCCATGATTGGGCCGGCGCCTCAGGATGTCGTATTGCCATTGATGAATCATCTCGTGCGCCAGCGTGCTCACGAGCTCGTCGTAGCCGTATGGGGACTCGGACAACAGCGGCGCGAGCAACGGCAAGGACAGACGGATCTCCCGCCGGGGAAGACGCTGCGCCGCCGACTCCGCCCACGACGAGCGCGGGCCGCCTCGGCTGACGAACATTCCGACCGAGGAGGTGAGCCGGCTGCTCCACACCAGATCGATCGGAGGCAAGGCGCCGTCGAAATACCGGACGTTGAGGTCGAACCAGATCGCCGTCAGTTCTTCCGTCGTCAGGGGAGGTTGCGTCGCCATGTGTTACCTCAATTCCTCGTGGATCGCCGCCGCGAGGAGCGGCAGCATGATTTCATGATGACCGATCAGCTGATACCCCTTGCCGCCCTTTTGCGTCGGCCGCCGGACCACGTTCGTGAGGGGACGATAGTGTGAGAGAAAATCCATGTTGACGGTGGTGATATCCGACAGCGCATGGCCGAGGTTCCGTCCGAGAGACACGGTCTTCAAGAAGACTTCGGGGAGCACGACGGCGGAGCCGATGTTGAGATACACGCCTCCTTCCATGGCTGCGACGACGGCCGCCAGCCGCCGAAAATCCAAGAGCGAGGTGGCGCCGATCGCGGCACCGTCCGCCGACGGGTGCATATGCGTGATGTCCGTGCCCAAGGCGACATGAACCGTGACCGGGACGCCTAGCCGCGCGCCGACGGCCAAGATGCTGCTCCCGCGGTGTGGAAACTGTCCCTGGTAGCGGTTGATGTAGTGGCCGACGGCTTCTCCGAGCCCTTGGCGCTCCTTGGCCCCCGCGAGAATCGCCTGGTTGATCATCCTTCCGGTCTCCTCGGCCATGCCGAACCGGCCGGCGTCGATCTCCGCGTCCACCTCCTCCGAGGTATGGCCCATGAGCGCGAGTTCGAAGTCATGGATGATTCCGGCTCCGTTCATCGCGACGGCGGTGACGATCCCCCGCGTCATCAAATCGACCAGGATGGGATTGAGACCGACTTTGACGACATGGGCCCCGATGCCGACGATCACGGGCCTGCCGTTGCGGTGGGCCCCGACGATGGCCGAGACGACCGAGTGGAGCGTTTTCGCTCCCAGGATGTCGGGAAGCGACCGGTAGAAGCGCCCGAAGCTCTCGCCGGCCCGCCATGGCTTCGCGAAATCCGACACCCGGACTTTGCTCCGCCGTTTCTTCAGCGGGTAGGTCTTCAAGGCCGCCACGTCGATGGGCGCAATGGTGCGGCGCGTGCCGACTGACGGTCTCGGACGGTCAGGAGATTTGGCCAAGGAGATGGTCCTCGATCAGTTCACACAGCACATGGCCCATCGTGATGTGGCACTCTTGAATGCGCGCCGTGACCGTGGACGGGACGACGAAGGGCCACTCTACGAGCTCGGCCAGCTTCCCGCCGGTCCCGCCGGTCCATCCGATCGTCCGCAGCCCGCACTCCTTCGCAGCGACGACGCCCCTCAGCACGTTCGGGGAGTTGCCGCTGGTGCTGATCCCGATCGCAATGTCCCCCTTGCGGCCGTGCGCGAGGATCTGACGCGAGAACAGTTCCTCGTAGCCGTAGTCGTTGGCGATGCAGGTAATGGCGGCAATGTCGGTTGCGAGGGCGATGGCGGGCAGCGGGTGGCGCTCGCGTTTATAGCGGCCGACGAATTCCGCCGCCAGATGGGCCGCGTCGGTCGCGCTGCCTCCGTTGCCAAACAGGAGGATTTTGTTGCCGTCCCGAAGGGCGGCGGCAATCAATTGGGCTGCCTCGACGATCCGTTCCGCCTGCTCGCGCGCGAAATGCTGTTTGACGGCAGTGCTCTCCGCAAATGCCTGGAGCACGAATTCCTTCATCGCGCGCGATTGTAGGCGACGGTCGGTGTAGTGTCAAACAACTCGGGTGTCGAGGGCGCGTGAGCCGTTCCCTGCGCCGCTAGGATTTCGTAGAGGACGCCGGGCCGGCCTGGCGAATCGCGTTCATCGCGAGCGCGATCATCGCCCCCACGTCGGAGACGCTCGCCGGCAGCACGAGCGTGTTGCTCGTCTTGGCGAGCTCGCCGAATTTGGCGATGTATTGTTCCGCCACCCGCAATTGAACGGCTTCCTGTCCCCCGGGGACGCGGATCGACTCGGCGACTTTGCGCAAGCCCTCGGCCGTCGCCTGCGCGATCGCGAGGATCGCGGAAGCCGCGCCTTCCGCTTCGTTGATCTGCTGCTGCTTTTTGGCCTCGGACGCTTTGATGACCTGCTGCTTCTCGCCCTCCGCCTGGTTGATGGCGGCGTCGCGCGCCCCCTCCGAGGTGAGGATCAACGCGCGTTTTTCCCGCTCGGCGCGCATCTGCTTTTCCATCGCGTTCAACACATCCTTCGGGGGCGTGATGTTCTTGATTTCGTAGCGCAACACCTTGACGCCCCACGGCTCGGAGGCTTTGTCGAGCTCGTTGACGACCTGGATGTTGATGTTGGTCCGCTCTTCGAAGGTCCGGTCCAACTCGATCTTGCCGATCTCACTGCGCAGTGTGGTCTGTGCGAGCTGGGTGAGCGCAAAATTGTAGTCGCTGATGCCGTATGAGGCCCGTTCCGGGTTGAGCACCTTGAGATACAGGACGCCGTCGACCGCCACCTGGACGTTGTCGCGGGTGATGCAGATCTGTTCGGGAATATCGATGGCCGTTTCTTTGAGAGAATGCTTGTAGCGGATCGAATCGATGAACGGCAGGAGGATGTGAAATCCGGCATTGAGCGTGTCGGAATATTTGCCCAGCCGTTCCACGACGTAGGCGCTCTGCTGCGGGACCACCACGGCGGTCTTGGCAATCACGTACAAGACCAGCAGGGCGAGAATCAGCACGACGATCGTCCCGGATGCCATTCCGATGTCCTCCATCGTTGTGAACCGTGCGAGACGGGTCAATCGCCCGTGATCCAGAGCGTCAAGCCCTCGACCTTCGCGACCTTGCCCCGCTGTCCCTTGTGAAGCCGGCTCGCGCCCACGTTTTTCGCGCTCCATGTCGTCCCGCGCAACTCCGCCTTGCCGACTTCGCCGACGGCGAGCGGCTCGAGCGGGATCGCCACCTCTCCCACCATCGAATCGATGTCCGTGTGGCCGGACTTCTTGTTGCTCAATCTGGCGAGGAGGGGACCGCGAAACAGGACGAGCGACAGGACGGCGATGATCGAGAACAGCAGCCACTGAAGCCAGTCCGCTTGGACCCACCCCAGGCCCGCCAAGGTCCCGACGAGCAGAGCCGAGAGGCCGAAGAAGATGATGTAGAAGCCGCCCGGCGTCGTCATTTCCGCGCCGAGCAGGACCAAGCCCAGCACCATCCAATACCACCAGGTCATCGGAACCCTCGCGGCGCCGAATGCGCGACAGAAACTCGGCGGAGTGTATGCGCCTTTCCCACGAGGGTCAAGCGCGGCGCCCGGAAATTGAACGCCCTGCACCGCGATGCTATAGTCGCGGAAATGCCCCAGGAACAGCCCGTCGCCGCCCTGGTCATCGTGCTCAAGGACGAGCTCGAGAGCGCGATTGTCTCCATCAATCGCCTGCAGCCCGATACGCTCTGCTTCGTCCTCCCGGCCACCCTCAAGCCGGCGGTCGAACAGGATCTTCAGCCCCGCATCCACAAAATGCCGCGCCGGTGGGACTGGGTCGCCCTCGCCGACCCGGACAACTTCCCCGCTTGCCACCACACGCTCGCCCGGTCCCTGCCGCCCATGCTCGCGACGTGGGCTGTCGAACCGGGAGCCTTGGTGGCCGATCTGACCGGCGCCACCCCATCCGTGGCGGCGGCCTTGGCGCTCACCGCGCTTCCGTATACGTCACGAATCATCGTGATCGCCGATCCAGCGGAGGGCCGGCAGGGCGATCCGTTGTCGATCGGGACTCGCGAGCGGCTCTGGATGCAGGCCAATCCATGGGATGAGGCGGCCGAGTCGGTCCGCCGAGAGGCGGGCGATCTGTTCAACCGGGGGGCGTTCGTTGCCGCCGCATCGCTGTTTCGCCGCATCGAGCAACATGTCAGCGGAGGACAGAAGCCGCTCTCCCGCGCCTTCGTCGATCTGGCGGAGGGCTATGACCTCTGGGAGCGCTTCCAGTACCGTCAGGCCTGGGAGAAGCTGAAAACCTCGGCGAAGGCCATGGAGATGGCGTCGCTGTTCGGGGGACCGCCGGGATTGACGGCCACGGTGAGCCACGTCAAGGCCAATGCGTCGTTCCTCGAGAAACTGGTCCTCGATCCAGCGGACGTGAAGGAAGGGCTCTTGCTCGATCTCCTGGCCCACGCAGGCCGGCGGCTGCAGCGAAACCATGACGCCGAAGGGGCGATGATCGTCCTCGCCCGCGCGTTGGAGGCGACGGCGCAACGCCAGCTCTTCAAGACCCATAAGATCAAGACGTGGGACGTCCGGCCCGAGCAACTGCCGCAGGCGCTTCAGGAGCTCTGTCGCACCTGCTTGCTCGACGACATCGACGGCAAGTTCAAGCTGCCGCTCCAGGTGCAGTTTCGCATCTTGGCCGCGCTCGGGGATCCGTTGGGGCAAGCCTTCCTTCGTGAATGGCCCTCGATGAAGACGCTGCTCGATGCCGGTCATCATGCCGTGCTGGGCCACGGCTTCGAGCCGATCAAAGCCGAGCGGGTCCAGCAATTATACGATGTCGCCCTCCGCCTCTCGGGGGTGAGCGAAGGCTCGCTGCCGAGATTCCCGACGCTCGGCGTTTCGTGAGCGGGCTCGGGCAGCATCTTCTCCCGTACGCTCCCACGATGACCGAAAACGGCCCAGTCGATAGGATGACGCGCCGAAAAGGCCAGAGGTGCGGATGCGGTTTCGAACGCTCCGGGAGAATTGACCGCGCGGCCGGCTAGGCGTTTGGCAGGCGCGACTGGCTTCGCGAACCACGAGAGACCATGGAAATCCGCATCTACTACGAGGACACCGATTGCGGGGGTGTGGTGTACTACGCCAACTATCTGAAGTACTTCGAGCGGGCGCGCACGCATTACCTCGAAGATCGAAAACTGCTCGTTACCGAGCTGCTGAGACAAGGGACTCAATTTCTGGTGGTCCACGCGGAACTCGACTATCGGTCGCCGGCCCGCTATGGCGAGACTCTGTCGATCACGACCACGCTATCCGCGGTCGGGCAGGCCTCCCTGACGTTCTTCCACGTGATTCGAGAACGCGAGAGTCAGCGCCTCGTCGTCGAAGGATCGGCGAAACTCGTGACGGTGGATCTCAGTGGAAAGGTCAAGCGACTCGACAAGGCCGTGATTTCGGCGCTAGAGTCCGGGGCGAAGGAGAACAGGATCGATGGATAAACTTGGAACCTGGCTGGCCATCGCCGGGGTGGCGATCGGATTCATCGTGCTGGGATGGTTGTTGTTTTCGGAGAGCCCTTCGGACAAGAAGAAGAAATAAGTGCCTCTCCGTTCTTGTACGCGATCCGCTCGGCAATCTCGTCCGGCAAGTCTTCGAGCCATCGGCGCACGAAAGCGGCGTTCGAGGAGACCGCCTTCCATCGTTCCGGCTGGTGCGTGTCCGTGCCGATCATGAAACGGTCGGGAAACTCGACAAGCACGTCCCGCCAGGCCGGGGCGAGTCTGCCGGTCGGCGCGACGTCAGTGCGGGAGGAAAGCTCCGGCCACAGATTCCTATAGCGCCGCACCATCTCACGTACCAACGCAGGGGATTCATACCCGGCATGGGCCCAAATGATCGTGGCCTCCCGGTCTTGACGGAACAAGCGTTCGATCGCCTCCGCGTCTGAATGGGCATGCAGCATGAGGCGCTGACGTTTTGCGAGCTGAACGAGACGGCGCACGACCGGCAAATCGGCATCCGTACCGTTCACGTGAAACTCTCCGATCGCGACGTAGGCCTGCGTGTCGAGCCGCGCTTGGAGATAGCCGATCACCGAATCATCATGCAGCCAACTTCTCGTTTCGCCGGTCTTCCGGTAAGGTCGCAGTTCCGGCACCACGAGGTCGGGCGCTTCCGCGTACAAGCGCCGCGTGCCCTCGTCGCCGGAGCTGGAGACCAAGGCACACCGCACGCCCGCTTCCCTCAGGATGGCGACCGCTTCCTTCGGCGAGAGGGCGTCCCAGACGTCGTGGTTGTAATGGATGTGCGCGTCGAAAAGCGGAATCTCCGCCGCTGGCGCAGCTTCGCTCGGGGGAAACCACAGGACGCCGAGCCACAGGAGTAGAGGCCACCGAAACAGCATCATGATTCGTTCACCGTCCCCCGGTTAGGGGGCCGGCCGCCGGGTCCGTCGACACGGCTTCGCGTGTCTCCTCGAGGCGATGCCGCGGGAGAGTCGACTTCATCGCCCCGTTCATCGACCGGTGGCTGCCGATCGCCTTCTTTCTCGGATGCAGTTCGGGGTTCCGATACCGCCGGTGGCGCGTGATGTCGCTGCCCCGTTCCCGCGCAGGCTTCCAGCACAGGTCACAGCCCGACGGAGGGCCTGCTCCGTCAATCTTAGGAGAAAGCGGCGTGGCCGGCAATGACGAAGGCGGAGCCGTCGAGGATTGCGCAGCCGCGCGCAACGGCAGCACGACCACGATCGCGAGGGCAGGGAGCCACAACCAAGACGCGGTCAGCCGGACATGCCGATGCATAGTGCCGTCGCTACGCAGACTCCGTGCCATGGCGGCGGCGACATTGACAATGAAGAAAACCGCGTGCTGGAATAGCGCGGATCCCGACATCGCGAGGCGTTTCCGGTGCAACTCACCCGGACTTCATGTGCGCCGAAACGCTTCACCGAAACGCTTCAAATAGACGAGCCACGAAGACGGAGGTCAGCATGGAAATGTTCGGCCGGGTAGGGCTGGTTGAAATCCCGGTTCTCATTGCGCCGGATCAAAAGGCCTGGATGGACCGCATGATCAAGGAAGGCAAGATCGCCATTCCGCCGGGCGGCAGCCTGGAAAAGGGCTCACTGTACTCGATGTTCATTCGGATGTTGCTGCACAATGCCATGGAGGAACAGAAGCGGCAGGAGGCACTGGAGGCCGACGACGAAGACGACGAATAGGCAAGCGGTCGACAAACCCGCCGCCGTCATCCTTGCCACGCTGGGGAGGCTGCTGCCGGCCTACATCGAGTATCGAAACCGATGCTTCGATGTATCCCGTGAGATACGAGCATGACGGTGCTTATAAGCTCTTAAAGGCGGCGTGGGCGGCGCGTATCGTTTTGTCGATATCCGCGGTGGAATGCGCAGTGGACAGAAAGGCGGCTTCGAACTGGGAGGGGGCGAGATACATTCCTTGTTCCAGCATCTTGTGAAAATACCGGCCGTACTTGCCGGTATCGGACTGTTTCACGGTCTGCCAGTCCACGACTGGACCGGACGTGAAGAACGTCGTCATCATGGACCCGACTCTCTTCTGCGTGAGTGAAAGGCCGGCTTTCTTCGCCGCCTCGCCGATGCCCTGCTCGAGCGCCGCCGATTTCGCCTCCAACGACTTGTAGATCCCGCGACTCTTCAGCCGCTTCAACGTCTCGATCCCGGCCGTGACGGCCAACGGGTTCCCGGACAACGTGCCCGCTTGGTAGACCGGTCCGGAGGGGGCGATCAAGTCCATGATCTCTTTTCTTCCTCCGTAAGCGCCGACCGGCAACCCGCCTCCGATGATCTTTCCCAGTATGGTGAGATCGGGCCTGACTCCATAGAGAGTCTGCGCGCCGCCGTAGGCCACGCGAAAACCCGAGATCACTTCATCGAAGATGAGCAGAATCTCGTGTTCGGCCGTCAGGCTCCTGAGCGCATGCAAAAAGTCCGGAGCCGGCGGGACGACCCCCATGTTGCCGGCGATCGGTTCGAGGATGACGCAGGCCAGCCGGTTGCGATGGTCCTTGACGATCTGTTGGACAGAACGAATGTCGTTATAGGGAGCTGTGAACGTATGTTTGGCAAAATCCTCGGGCACGCCGGGCGAGTCGGGAATGCCGAGCGTCGCCAAGCCTGATCCGGCCCTGGCCAGCAAATAGTCGCTGTGGCCGTGATAACAGCCTTCGAATTTCAGGACACCGTCGCGTTTTGTAAAAGCACGGGCCGCCCGGATGGCGCTCATCACCGCTTCGGTTCCCGAGTTGACGAGGCGCACCTTCTCCATTGAGGGGAGCGCGTCGCGGATCATCCGGGCGAGCGTCACTTCCAATTCCGTCGGCGCTCCGTAACTGGTTCCCCGGCCCGCTGCGGCCCGTATCGCTCGAATGACCGGGGGCGCCGCGTGGCCCAGAATCATCGGTCCCCAGGAAAGCACGTAATCGATGTACGTATTCCCATCCAGGTCATACAGCCGCGACCCCTTCGCGCGCGCGATGAATCTCGGTTGTCCGCCGACCGAGCGAAAGGCCCTGACCGGACTGTTCACGCCGCCGGGGATGAGCTGTTGTGCTTCAGCGAAAAGCTTCGCGGATCGGGTGGTCTTCATCGCGGGCGCGCACCCTACCATGGGGAATCTGGGGGGTCAAGGAGTTGCCGCCCCCGACGGGATCGAATACGCGCGGCCGAAATGATCACGCCGCAAATTGCCGCGCGGCTTCAGCAGGCGGTCCCCTTTTGATTCAGTCCTGTGCCAACCTGACCATCTCGGTTTACGAAATGGTTAGGAAATCTTTACCTGCTCAGGCACACTGCCAGTCGGTCCGAAACTTGCGAGGTATTCGGTCGGTCGTTCGCGGGAAGGGATTGCGCATGAAGATTGTCTGTTCCTGGTGCCGCAAAGAAGGCAAGCCGGAGCTCGTGGGTGAAAAGGCTCCGTTCGAGGACATGCGAGAGACGCACGGCATCTGCGTCGATCATCGAGTCGAGGTCCAGGCACGCTGGCGCGAGACCTACCAAGCGGGCGGTCCCGAGGGTCAAGGAAAGGTTTCCTCGGTGCTCTTTTATTGGAGCAGTCTGCTGAACGTGACACGGAAGCGGACTCACTCGTAACCCACCGGCCGGTTCGCTTACCGTCCGCTCTTTCCCGCCTTCTTCCGCCGCGGCGCAGTCCCTGCGATTTCAGGAACCCCCCAATGGTCGCGCCGGCTCTTTTTCTCGGCCGAGACGGCCAACAACGCGTGAAACGGCGTGGGTTCCGGTTTCCACTCAACTTGTCCCGCGGCCCAGGTTTCAGCCGCGTCGCTCAAGACCTCGACAAACGTGGCATAGGCCTCCTCGTCGTCCGCAAGAACCTGTTCAGCCTCGATGATCACCACGAGGTAGCCCTTGGCCGGCAGCCATTCCAAATCCGCGAGACATTCTTCGAGCGCATCCCAGTTGTGTCCGAAATAGTCCGGGAACCGTAGCGCGCGGGCACATTCCTCGAACAGCCCGGCCGGCGTCCGGCACTTCGCGCCCTTCAGCCAAACCAGGCGAAAGCCGTCCGGGACACGGATCATGGTCTCGGGCTTTTGGCCTCCCTTCAGGACGAGCAGGGATACCCACGGCGGCTTGACCGATTCAACATACGAAAGGAGCGACAAGTGAGCGCGAGGCATCGTGGCTACTCGAGCGGAATAAAGGTCCGATAGTGATCGTCGGTATAGTAGGCCTTGCCGGTCCTCTGATCGATGACCAGTCGCTCCGCACCGCGCGAGCGGCCGCGAATCTTCGGATTCACGTCGTATTCCCGGTACCGTCCCGGCGGAAGTCGCCGTTCACGGTTGTGAAATGGATGCCCTCCGACATACCCGGGCAGCGGTTCGCCCTGCCGTTCCCGCAGCAGAGCGAGAAGATCATACGCTTTTTTCGGGGCCACCCGCTCGACTTGCCGCGGTGCGGAGAGGAGCGACTCGTCCGCGGCCGGCGCTCCGTCGACGAGCTCTGCGGCGGGGAAGTGTTGGCCATGCGCCCCGTCGGGAACCCCTCCCCCGTAGAGCAGTGCCAGTCCGAGCAGCGCAAGTACGAGGACGTGAGCGAGACAGGGGAGCCGTCTGGCCATGGACTGCCGGGCAACGGGAATGTTGTGCCGAATAGAACGACGGTAACACGTCGGTCCGGGACGGTCAACGCGACGGCGTTGCTCTTTGCGGGCTCAAGGACCGTTTGTTAGAATGACTGGCGCTTCCATGTATCATGCCCCGATCGATATGCGAAAAGCCGACATCCTGTGCATGATCGGTCTCGCGCCCGAACGGCGTCTCTCCGACACTCCACACGAGCATGACCATAGGCCGGGGAGACTCCGTCGCGGCCTCGATGCGGGAACCGCGGCCCTCCGGAGACGCGAAGCGCTGAACCGTGACGAGGTCGCGTGAACATCCGCCCGATCGTGCTTTTCACCATGCTCGTGGGGCTGCTGTTGACCGCCGGTCCCTCGAGCGGAGAGACCGGGTCCCTCGACCATTCTCCGGCCGAGATCGTCAAGCGATATGTGACGCTGGATCAAAAGGGCGCGCGCCTGGATTCGCTTTCGTCCGAAGCGCTGGCGCCCTATACCGACTGGCATGATGAACCGGCGTGGGGACACATGGTGCTCATACGCAGCGCCACCGTGGCGGAACAATACCGGGCATGGGATGTCATCGACCGGTTGGATGTGGCCATCCCCGTCACCTTCCAAGTACTCGGGTCGGTCTATTTCGAGACGGCGTCGTTCGTGCCCGACCCCGGCATCGAGGAGGTCCGGATGCGGGTGAAGTCCGTCAGGAATCGATGGAGGATCGTCGAGCCCCTCCTTCCACCGCATGTCGGACAGAAACGCATGGTGAATTTTATCCGCGAAGCCTTGGTCAAGGAGCAGGATCCGATGAAGCGCGAGCGGCTTGCCGCCCTGCTCGACGAGGTGCGAAAGGCCAAGTAATGGGAAAGACACCCGTTGATCTGTTGATCTTCGACCTGGACGGCACACTGATCGAATCCAAGTGGGACATCGCCGCGTCCGTGAACCTGACGCTGTCCGAACTGGGATTGCCCGAGCGGCCGCTGGAGGAAATCTTCGGGTTCGTGGGCGACGGGGTGAAGAAATTGCTCCGGCTTTCGGTTGGCGAGAACCATGCGGTCAGCTTCGATGACGCGTTGCGGGTATTTCGCCGGCACTATCTGCAACATTGTCTGGACCGCACCGTCTTTTATCCGGGAGTCGAGCAGGCGCTGATCCACTTCGGCCGAACCAGCAAGGCGGTCGCGACGAACAAATCCATCGAATACACGAACGTGATCTTGAACGGGCTCGGGAGTCACCACTTTCAGTTCGTGGTGGGCGGCGACAACGGCTTCGGGTTGAAGCCGGACCCGGCGATGCTGCTTCACATCATCGACCGGTTCAACGTCTCGAAGGACCGGACGGTCCTGGTCGGGGACAGCACGAATGACATCAACGGCGGGCACAACGCCGGCATCAGGGTCTGCGCCGTGGGATACGGCATGGGCAACCGCGAAAAAATGACGGCCTGTCGCCCCGACTGGTTCATTGAACGGGCGGAACAACTCATGGAGCTATTCGAATGAAGAATAAGCTGGGATGGGACAGGGTGAACTCGGGGAGGACGTCACCGAGGAGCGCCAGGTCGGCGGCATGGACCCTCGCACTGATCGGCACGGCGGTGTTCCTGATTGTCGGCTTGCACGTCACGCTCTACGCCGCATCGCCGGGGCTTACCGATCGCGTCATCGAGCATCGGCTTGCGAATGGCCTCACGGTCCTGATGGTCGAGCGCCACCAAACTCCGATCGTCTCCATCAATATGACGTTCGCCGTCGGCGGAGTGAACGAGCAGATCGGACAAACCGGCCTTGCGCACCTCTACGAGCACATGGCGTTCAAGGGCACCAGGACGGTCGGGACCAAGGATTATGCCAAGGAAGCGCCGATTCTCGCCGAGCTGCATCGGGTCGGCACGGAGTTGGAGCAACGGCAGCGCGAGCTCGCAAAGCGGAACGGCGAAGCAGCCGCGAGTGAAGCGGAATCGGCGGCGATCGACAAGCTCCAAAAGCGCTTCAAGGAACTGCAGGACCAGGCCACGCAATATGTGGCCGGAAACGAGATGGCGATGTTGTACCAGCGGCACGGCGGCATCGGCCTCAACGCCGCCACGGGGAAAGACCTCACGCGCTACGTCATCAATCTGCCCTCCAACCGATTGCCGCTCTGGGCCGCCATCGAGGCGGATCGCATGGCGAATCCCGTGCTGCGCGAATTCTATAAGGAGCGGGGCGTGGTGATGGAAGAACGGCGGCTCCGAAACGACGACAGCCCCACGGGGCTGCTGTTCGAAACCTTTACCTCGGCGGCCTTCCGGGCGCATCCCTACGGCATTCCGACGATCGGATGGGAGTCGGATATTCTCTCGTTGACGCCGGCGGAGGCGGAAGCCTTCTTCAAGACCTACTACGGCCCGGGGCGCGCCACGATCGGCATCGTCGGTGACATCAATCCCAAAGAGGTCATCGAGCTGATCGAAAACACCTTCGGCAAAATTCCGCCTTCGCCGCCCCCGCCGCCCGTGGTCACCGTCGAGCCGCCTCAGCGCGGCGAACGGCGGGTCGAGGTGGAATTCGACGCCGAGCCGCAACTGGTCATCGGTTTTCACAAGCCGGGCCTCGGGCAGCCGGACGACTACGTCTTCGACGTGATCGACGAGATCCTCACCGACGGTCTGACGTCGCGGCTCTATACCAAACTCGTTCGGGATGGTCGACTGGCCGCCGCAGTCAATTCCGATGCAAATTATCCGGGTGTCCGTGCACCGAACCTGTTCCTGATCCATGCGACGCCGCTCGCCCCGCATACGGCGTCCGAGGTCGAAGCCGCGATCCTCGCCGAGCTCGAACGGCTCAAGACCGAACCGGTGAGTCAAAAGGAGCTCGAACGGGTCGTGAACAATCTCGACGCCGACCTGGTCCGCGCCTTGCGGTCGAACAGCGGATTGGCCTCCCAGCTCGCGCTCTACCAAACCGTGGCCGGAGACTGGCGCTACGTCATCAAGTCGCGGGACAAGATCGCCGCGGTCACGCCCGCGGACATTCAACGGGTGGCGTCCCAATACTTCACGAAGTCGAACCGGACGGTCGCGACATTGGTCAAAAAGGGCGCCGAAAAGCAGGCGGCCGCCGTCGCGGTGAGCGAGGTGGCGCGATGAGCACCCGCACGCGAGGCGCCTCGTTCATCACGCGAACCCGCTCCGCTCTCGGGATGCTGGTCGTCCTGCTGTTCGTTCCTATGGCGATGGCCGCCGCGTTTACGCTCGGCGACCCCCGGACCATGACGTTCAAGCCGGTGGAGTTTACGCCGCCGGATCCCGACCGGATCGTCCTGGACAACGGCATGGTCGTCTATCTGCTCGAGGACCACGAGTTGCCCCTGATTACTGTCTCGGCGACCATCCGGACGGGGGGCTGGCTCGATCCGCCGGACAAGATCGGACTGGCCAGCGTGACCGGGACCGTCATGCGCACCGGCGGGGGCGGCGGGCTCACGGGGCAGCAGGTGGACGAAGAACTCGAGCAGTTCGCAGCCGATCTGAGCATTTCCATCGGACGACAGTCGGGCTCCGCGACGCTTGACGTGCTGAGCAAAGACTTCAAGCGCGGACTCCAGCTCTTTGCGGCGCTCATGCGAACGCCGGCGTTCGACCCGGCCAGGCTCGAGGTGGCCAAGCTGCAGGCGATTGAAGGCATCAGGCGGCGCCAGGACAATCCGGGCTCGATCGTGAGCCGGGAGTTCGTCAAACAGTTGTACGGCGCTGACCATCCGACCGCCCGCGAAAGCACGATCGAGACGATTCAACGCATCACCCGTGATGACGCCGTCGCGTTCCACCGTCGCACGGTGCATCCCAACGGCATCATCCTGGGCGTGACCGGGGATTTCCAGAAGTCCGAAATGCTCGCCATGCTCCGCGACGTCTTCGGCGATTGGCAGAAGGGCCAGGTGCCGGAACTGCGCATTCCCGATGTTCCGGACCAGGCGCAGAAACCCGCCGTCCGGTTCATCGACAAGGAAACGTCGCAGACGCACCTGCGCGTCGGGCATTTGTCGATCAGGGAAAACGACCCGGACTATGCCGCGCTCGCCATCGCGAACGATATTCTCGGCGGCAGCTCGTTTCGCAGCCGGCTCTTCAACGACGTGCGAACCAAGCGGGGACTCGCCTACTCGGTCGGCAGCCGGCTGAATATCGGCGTCCACGATCAAGGGGTCTGGTTGATGCGCGCCGAAACCAAGCTGCCCTCGACCCAGGAAGTGATCAACCGGTTCGTCGCCAATCTGGAGCGCATGCGGACCGAGCCGGTCACGGATCAGGAATTGGAGGAAGCGAAGGAGGCCTACGTGAACTCTTTCGTCTTCTCGTTCCCGAGCGCTTCCTCCATCGTCAATCGGATGATCGAGCTCGAATACGACGGGCTGCCGAAGGACTTTCTCCAACAGCTCCGGGCGCGGGTCGTGGCGCTCAAGAAAGAAGACTTGTTGGCCGCCGCGAAGAAGCACCTCCATCCGGACCGCCTCACCATCGTCGCGGTCGGCCGGGGCCAAGCCCTCCCGAAGATGCTCTCGAGCTTCGGCGAGGTCAAGGAGATCAAGTTGGCGCCTGAGGGGTGAGCCGCAGGCGCGTCTTTCGGCAGGGCTCGCCTCTTCGGCCTGAATCGCTCCACCCCGTGCGCCGCGCCGCACCATCGGCGGGAGACTCCGATATCCATGCCGCTGGAAGACGATTTCTCGGACATCATCAAAAAGGCGCGGGCGGGATTGGGACTGTCGATCCGCGAGGTCGCCCGGGCCTCGGGATTGACCGAGACGGACCTGGTTGGTTTCGAGCGGGGACATCCTCCGCGAGATCGTGAACAGGTCCGAGCGGTCGCCCACGGGCTTGCGCTCAAAGCCGAGGCGCTGGAGCACATCGCCATCGATCATTGGGAACCGGCCGCGCAGCGCGCACTTTCCTGGGTTGAAACCGTCCATGGCTCGGTGGGAGGCTATGGGGTGCAAGGCTATATCGTCCAGGATCAAGGCGAGGCCGTCGTGATCGATACCGGCTATAACGCGAGGGGAATGATCGAGGCGATCACGGCCCGGTCGCTGCGCCTGGTCGCAGTCTGCCTCACGCACGGGCACGCCGATCATGCCGACGGGCTCGACGCCCTGCTGGCCCACCGGGAGGCGCCGGTCTATCTCGGTTCGGACGATCGTCCGCTCCTGGGGTGGAAGCCGCCCGCCCGGCTGCTTCATTCGCCAGGCGACGGAGCGGCGATCCCGGTGGGACGCCGCGTCGTCCAGTGCATCACGAGTCCCGGCCATACGCCGGGCGGTCTGTGTTATCACGTCGGTGATGCCGAACAGTCGTTGTGCTTCGTCGGCGATACCTTGTTCGCCGGCTCGATCGGACGTTCCAATCCCAGCACGCTCTATCCCATACATCTGGACTCCGTCAGGCGGCGGCTGTTGTCCCTGCCTGGCGACTGTCGCCTTCTGCCCGGTCATGGTCCCGGGACGACGGTGGCCGAAGAGCGCCAGCACAACCCCTTCGGGACGGCGTGAGGCGAGACCAAGATGGACGGGGACCGACCGCAGTTTCGCAAACCATACGGCAGCCCTGAAGAGGCGGCAGCCGGCGAGGTGCTCGAGGCGCAGCCGATGGAGTCGAGCAACGCCTCCTCGTTTTCGAGCTGGGTGCTTCCCGTCGCGCTGTTCATCACCACGGTCTTCACGACGTTGTGGGCGGGGGCCTATCAAGCGTACAGCGGCACCGTGCGGGGCCCGCTGAACTTTCTCCTGGAATATCCCGAGGCGTTGTGGAAGGGCATTCCCTTTGCCGGGACGCTGCTGTTTATCCTGGTTACGCACGAATTGGGTCACTATGTGTTGTCCCGGATCCACCGGGTGCCTGCCTCGCTGCCGCTCTTCATCCCGGGACCTCCGCACTTCATCGGCACCTTCGGCGCGATCATCAGAATGCGCGGTCCGATCTTGAACCGGCTGGCGCTCTTCGACATCGGCGTGGCCGGGCCGTTGGCCGGGTTCGTCATCGCCGTGATCGCGCTCATCATCGGTCTGCGTCTTTCGACGGTGGTGGATCGGGCCGGGACCTTCGGGCTGCAACTCGGCGAACCGTTGCTCCTGCAGTTTCTCTCCTGGGTCGTCATCGGGCCCCTGCCGCCCCAAGCCGACGTCGTCCTGCATCCCGTCGGGTTCGCGGCCTGGTTCGGACTCTTTGTCACGTCGCTGAATCTGATTCCGATCGGCCAGCTCGACGGCGGCCATGTCGCCTATGCGCTGTGGGGCAACCGCCAGCGAACCATGGCGTTTATCACCGTTCCCGTCTTGATCCTCTTGGGATTTATCGGCTGGCCCGGGTGGTTTGTCTGGGCCTTCATGGCCGGTCTGTGGGGCATCGGCCATCCGCCGATCGTCGACCCCACCACCCCGCTGGGTCCCGCCCGGACCGTCGTGGGCTGGATCGCGCTTGCCGTGTTCGTCCTGACGTTTGCTCCGGTTCCCTTCTCCTTCCACTGATTCTTGCGTTGTGCCGGTGAATGGCCGCTTGATTCTTCCAGGCATTTTCTTGCTCAGCCGAACCGTCTCCCCTACAGTCGTGCTATGGCGCTGGAAGCAATGGCCAGGAGCTCCTGTCCCAAGTGCGGCTTCGAGGAGCCGCAGGGAGTAGGCTCATGCGGCAGGTGCGGAATCGTCTTTTCGAAGTATCGGCCGGGGACGCCTCCTCGCCTGGCGGCCGGCAGAGTAAGTCCGCGTCCATCGCGGTGGCGCACCCTGGCGAGGGAATGGCTGATCGAGTCGGATCAGGCGAACGATGGAGCGACGCTGGCCGGCAGGGCGCTCGTCCTTGCGCTGCTGGGCTGGTGGGGAACGACGCTGATGACGGCGTCGATCGAGAGCAATGCTGCCGGAGAATCGTTTCTCCATCTGATCAATCTGCCGTTTCACGAGGCGGGCCACGTCCTGTTCATGCCGTTCGGACGGTTCCTGATGCTCCTCGGGGGAAGCCTCGGTCAGATCCTCATGCCGGTCGTCTGTCTCCTGACCTTTGTGATCAAGACGAAGGACCCCTTCGGGGCAGCCGTGGCGCTCTGGTGGACGGGGGAAAATTTTCTGGATCTCGCGCCGTATATCAACGATGCCCGGTCGTTGGACCTTCCGCTCCTCGGCGGAGTGACGGGAAAAGAAACGGACGCCCACGACTGGGAACAGATCCTCGCGACGCTGGGCTGGCTTCAGTACGATCACCGTCTGGCGCATCTGTCCTCCAGCCTCGGGACGCTGCTCATGCTCGCGGCGATCGCCTGGGGGAGCCTGTTGCTCTTTCGTCACTTCCGGCGGCTCTCGGCGTAGCCTCCTCTGTTGCGCCTCGTCCGCACTTCTCTTAGGATACGCCCCCACATCATGAGGTGCTGTCATGAAGACATGGAGCCTTGCGCTGCTCGGCTTCGTCGCGTTGTCGTGCTGGCCGGCTGACCGGTCCGCGGCCGATCCTTCCGGTGCTCCCCGGTTTGCGCTCCTGTTCGGAGGCGCCGCGGTCAAGGACAACCACACGGGGTTGATCTGGGAGCAGGAACCGGACCGTGAACATGACGTGTGGAGCCGGTCCAACGAGCGCTGCGCGAGCAAAGACATCGGAGGGCAGAAAGGTTGGCGAGGCCCGACGGTCGAGGAGCTCAAGACGCTGATCGATCCGGCTCAGCACGACCCCTCGCTGCCGCCCGGCCATCCGTTCTCGAACATCAAATCGGAAATCTACTGGACTGCCACGCCTCATCCAACCGACGACATCGTGGCCTGGCAGGTCAGCTTCTTCAGCGGCGAGGCGGTCACCGATCAGAAATCGGGCACGCGCCGCATGTGGTGCGTGCTGGGGAGCCGCCAACCCGAATAGTTCTCACCCGGGCCATTCTGTTTATGCGGGCGTAACGCCATTCTGCCACTCTTTGACGCTGTTCTGATACGCCGGTTGCCACAGTCGATCCCGAGAAGCTGCCGCCCAAAGGCGAGCCCGGGCTGGGAGGGGAACGAGGAGCGAAGCATGATCATCTGTGGCTTGCTGTTGGGCATCGGCGCGCTGGTGCCGGCGATTGGTGGAATTCCGGAATCGACGAGGCGGCGCGTGAAGAGAGCCCGGGTGTAGCGTGGTTCTGGTCGAGGCGGGAACGGCACAGGGTCAAACGAAGATGTATTGGATCGCGAACGTGGTGATGGTGTCGATGTGGGCGTGGGCCATGCCGGCCTTGAGCGCAGAACCAGCCGATATACAGGGGCCGGAAGAGCACCGCAGAGGCGAAATCGGCGGGCCGACGCCGGAGGCCCAACAGCAGCCGCCCGACTGGCACTATGGCGGCTTCCTCGACTTGGGCTACTCGCTCGATTTCAATTTTCCCCAGAATCATCAGTTTCGCGATCGGAGCACCACGCCGCGAGTCAACGAGCTCGATCTCAACATGGGTGCGGTCTACATCCGGAAGGATGCCACCGAACGCTCACGATGGGGAATGGAGCTCATGGGCCAGGGAGGGCAAGACGCGCTCACGTTCGGCTCCATAACGAATCTGCCCAAAGTCGACGGCTCGGATGCCCTCCGCCATTTTGGGCGCGCCAACCTCTCCTATCTGGCGCCGGTCGGCCACGGGCTGATGCTGCAGGTCGGTCTCTTCAACAGCCTCATCGGATACGAATCGCTCTACGCGAAGGACAACTTCAACTACACCCGCGCCTGGATCGCGGACTATTCGCCGTACCTAATGTTCGGCGCCAACGCCGTCTACCAGTTCGACGAGAAATGGTCCGCAGCCCTGTTCGTGATCAACGGGTATTTCCATTTGGCGAACCCGAACAGTCTTCCGAGTTACGGCGGGCAGGTCGCGTACAAACCGAGCGCTTCCTGGCTGCTCAAGGAAACGGTCTACTACGGACCAGATC
>DASTSI010000155.1:0-16806 GCA_035760745.1 Nitrospira sp.
GCACTGCTCAATCAAATCAAGGGGATCAGGCGCAGTCTGAGAAGTCCCTTTCGGCGCTTCATAGTTCCGTTGATTCTCATCGGGGTTCGTCGGTCGTCGATCGCTCATCGATGGTCCTCCACGCAGCCCGGATTCGTGATCCTACCATAGAGCTCTCGCGGTTTGCCGCTCCGATCGCCTCCTTCTAGTTCACGGGCTGCAATGTCACCGTGACCTGCTGCCGGCGACTGCCCCGGAGGAAGTCCACCGTGACGCGATCGCCGACCTTGTGTCTTTCCATCACGTCCATCAGGTCGTCGATGGTCGTCACCGGCTTTCCGTCGACGGCCATGATGATATCCCCCAGTTCGACGCGACTCGGCCCCGTTTCCCTGGCGCCTTGCAACCCCGCGCGTTCCGCCGCCCCGCCCCTTGCCACCTTCCCGATGATCACGCCCTTGACGCCCCAGCGTCTCGCCATCGAGTCCGGCACGAGCGAGACGCCGAGTCCCGGCCTGATGAGCTTCCCGTACTTGATCAGCTCAGGAACGATTCGGTTCACGGTGTCCACCGGGACGGCAAACCCAATGCCGGCAAAGGCCCCGCTGGGACTGACGATTTGCGTGTTGACGCCGATCAGGCGCCCCGCCCCGTCCAAGAGCGGCCCTCCCGAATTGCCGGGGTTGATCGCCGCGTCGGTTTGAATCACGCCCTCGATCGTCCGGTTGGACAACGATTTGATCGTGCGTCCCAGGGCGCTGACCACGCCCGTGGTCAGGGTATGATCCAGCCCGAAGGGATTGCCGATCGCGAGCACCTTCTGCCCGACTCGGATGTCAGACGAGGTGCCGACCGTGATGGGCGACAAGACCTCTTCCGGAGCTTGGATCTGGAGGACCGCGAGATCATGATCGGGATCGGCGCCGATCAAGACCGCCCGATACTCCGAGCGATCGGCCAACGTGACCTTGATCGAACTGGCGCCGTACACCACATGAAAATTCGTGACGATGTGGCCTTGCTTGTTCCAGACGAAGCCGCTTCCGGATCCCTGAGGCACTTCGAAGAGATCGAGGGACCAGAAATCGCGTTGAATGGCCGTATTCGAGATGAAGACGACGGATTTGGCCGCCCGCTCGAACACCGCCATCGTGGCGCGTTCGTCCGGACCCAGTTCGGCAGGAGCCGGGGTGACAGGGCGCGGTTTCCCCTCCGGCCCGTCGTACTGCCCCCCCAACGGCTTGCCCCATTCAACCGCGCGAGCTGCCGGGGGGAATGCACTGATGGCAAGCCATAGGAGGAGGAGGAGCGTGCGAGCGAGACACCATCGTCTCATCAACGAGACTCGCCCATAATCTGGATGATGACGTCTCGGGTACGAGGCCTCGTGTCGAAATCGACCACGACGATTTGTTGCCACCGGCCCAGCAAGAGCGCGCCGTCCGAAAACGGCATGGTGACGCTCGGACCCTGCAACTGGCCCCGCAGATGGCTATGGCCGTTGTCTTCGCCAGGATTGCGCGTGTTGTGCTGCCACGTCGCATCCGCCGGCACGGCACGGTTCCAGAACGTGTGCGTGTCCGCCCGAATCCCCGGCTCGTCTTCAATGATCATGACCGAGGCGGTCGTATGTTTCACGAAGACGGTGACAAGGCCCGCCTCAAGACGGGATTCGGCGAGCGCATCCTGCACCGCTTTCGTCACGTTTTCGATCTCCGTGCCGCCGCGCATCGCCAACTGCAGGGACACGGTCTTGACGGCCATATCAGCAATCCATCTCACGCAGCCGCAGCCGTTCCTTGGACGTCAAGCGACGGCCGCGCGCTTCGGCGAGGATGCCATCGAATCGTCCCTCCGCGGCCAGCTTCTTCAGGGCCTTCATGACGAGACGGGACAGGATCCCGTCCTGCTCCAGTTTTTCCAGATAGGAAAAGGCGTCGCCGATCGTCTCCTTGGTTCTCGCATAGTAGTCCCGCCCACGACGTTGATTGCTGTACGCTTCGAATTGTTCACAGGCGACCAAGACCTCCGCCAGTTGCCTGACCCAGGGCTTCGCCGTCGCAAGTTTTTCCGGATAGTAGTAGTAAAGCATGACCGACTGCATCCAGGGCTCCCAGCGAACTCCCAGCGACCTGAGCGCAGGGCGAACCGCGAGGAGGCGCCGCGCCAGCCTTCGCGCATATCCCAAGCGCATCTCGATCTGTTCTTCGGCCCAGGGGGTGACGGTGATCCCGTCGGCTTCCAACTCGTCGCGGTACCGCGCGAGGAATGCTTCCGTTTCTCGTCCATAGCGGGTTTCCGGATGTATGGCCCTCCATTCACGCGGCCTCGTCGGGATCCCACGCGCCTTGGCCCAGGACCATATCTTTCCGAAGAGTCGCCGATCAAGTCCGGCCCGGCCCAGGTCATGCAGGAGACAGGCGATCTGGTACTGACGAAGCCGCTCGCCGTCGTGCCCGAGCTCGCGGGCCACCGCTGCGCACATGCGCGCGGTCCGCACGGCATGCGCACGGTCATAGCCCCGGATCATGGCCCTGCGCCGGATCGGATGCGGAACGTCGTAGAGCGTCATCAACCGTGAGAGCAAGGGGCGGGAGACGAGCAAGGGCGCGGAACGAGCGGTATCAGGGTGCATCGTCGCGATTCTCAGATGGCGCGTAGAGTATCGTTCGGCGAAACGGGGTGTCAAGGCGCACCGGGCGACAATAACACCCATCTCTGCTATGCTTCGTCGGCGTTGCCAGTCGTCTTCGCTCTGACACACTACGATGCCGCTCAAGCTCCTCAGGACACTGCCGGCCGGAGCGCTCATGCTCGCGGCCATATTGAACACGTCCGCCTTCCTGTTCGACGGATCTGCGACGGCCGGCTCCCTTGATCAACTCACCGACCTCACGGGCCATGCGAACGTCGTCATCACCCTCATCGGCCGGGACAATTTCACTAGCGAGTACCGGTACCATGTGACCGTGCGAAACAATTCGGCGGATCATTTGATGGGCGACTCGCTCGTGGTCGTGCTCGACAAGATCACGAACCTGGCGGGGGAAGACCGGGAAAACCTCCAAGGCGAACCTTTGGTCAATCGCTTCGAAATTGTGGGCCAGGACGGCACGACCGACGACGGCAAACCCTACTTCAGGATTCCACCCGGCCCGAAGAAAGATCTGGAGCCGCACGATCAGAGCCTGCCCGTCAACGTCAGGATCCGGAACCGGGACTATGTGAGCGTCTTTACTCCGTCCTTTCGGGTCTACGGCCAGAAACGTCTACCCGCTGACGTCAAACAGCCGGCGCCACCGGGCCAGCCCCAGGGCCCTGGATCGGCCGCTTCCACATCGCCTGCCGCGGCGAGCAAGGTGCAAGTCGACAAGCTGATCCAACTCCTGATCAAGAAGGGCGTCATCACCGAGGAGGAGTGGCGGAAGGCAACGCAGCCGTGACCGATCCCTCCTGCAAGGCCTGCTCGGGCGCCTGGCCGCAGCCGGATCATCTCATCGTCGAGCTGGGGCTCACCCGCGCCTATCTCCATGACGATCAGTTTTTTCCCGGTTGGACGGTCCTGGTCCTCAAACGGCACGCCACGGAACTGTTTCAGTTGACGGCCGCGGAACGGGCTTCCTTGATCGAGGAGGTGACGTTGATCGCCAAGGTCCTGGCTCAGGTCTTCGAAGCTCATAAAATGAATTATGAGCTGCTCGGGAATCAGCTTCCCCATATCCACTGGCATGTGATTCCCAGGAGCCGGCACGACCCTGCCCCTCTGTCGCCCGTCTGGCTGGTGCACCATGACCAGCAGCGGCTTTCCCTGGAGGCGCTGGACCAGCGCCTGCACGCCATTCAGGCCGGCCTGGAGGAGGAAAGAAAGGAGGCGGTCCGATAGCGGCGCTCACGCGACAACGTCGTCGGAATGGTATAATTTCCGCCGATCGTCGGGACGCCGGGATGCAGATTGCGCCATGCTGCGAAGATTGGTCTTCGTGATCGTCCTTCTTCTCCCCTGTGTCCACGCGAGCCGATCCGCCGCTCAAGATCCCGACCAACCGCCTCCCGCACCTCCGGTCATCGAATCGCCGGGGCCGATTCCCGAGGTTCCCGAGCACACCCGGTCTTTGGAATTCGGCCTGCCCGACCTGCAGGACGCGGTGGCGGCAGTCGGCGAGCTACGGGCCGCTGTCAGAACGTCGCCTCGCAGCGCGGAGGACCGGGCGAAGTTGGCCCAGGCCCTCTATCGTCTCGGAGATCTCGACGCCGCCATCGAGGAAAGCCGCCTGGCCATCCGGTTACAGCCGGACGACGCCAGAGCTCATGTGCAACTTGCCGTCATGCTGATGGCCAAGCAGGACTGGCGAGCCGCGGCGTCGCTGTTGAAAGAAGCGGTGCGGCTGAATCCCGGCCTGGCTCACGCACACTACAGCCTCGGCGCCGTGCAGTACTCACTCGGCAACGTGAAGGCCGCCATCCAGTCGTATCGGGAAGCGTTGAATCTCCAGCCGTACTTTCCCGACGCCCGCTATCGTCTTGCCTTGCTCCTGAAACTCTCCGGTCAGGAGAGAGACGCGGCCCAATTCATGGAAGAGGCGGCCATTGGTGGGGTGCCGCAGGCCCAACTCTTCCTGGGCAACGCCTACAAGAGCGGTCAGGAAGTCGAGAAACGTCCGGACCTCGCGATCTTCTGGTGGACCAAGGCGGCCGAGCTCGGCCAACAGGCCGCAGCTGACGCGCTGTCGAAGCTCAGACGCCAGGCCCTCGCCGCCGAGACCTCCGAGCGGCGCAAGGCCGAGTTGCTGAAAGCCTTCGAGCGCTACCGAGAACGATTGTGGGAGGAGTTTCCGGCCTACAGTTGGACGAACGGCGATGAATCGTTGGGCGTCCTTCTGCGCAAGGATGATCGGCGCGACGCCGCCCTTGCCGTCCTGTTCGCAGAAGCATACGCGCTCAGCGAGACCGCGCAAACGGAACTCGGCGCGCTCTATGAAGCGGGATGGGATCCCTATCTGGCCCCCTTCGACAAGAAAATTCTGGCCTGCCTCGAAACGACTGCCGCCGAGGGGTTCGGTCCTGCCAAAAAAATCCTCGCGCGGATCTACGCCAAAGGGCTGGGGGTCGAGCCGAACCCTGCCAAGGCCAAGGCGGTCCTCAAAGGACTGCCCAAGCCGGATCTCAAGTCGACGCTCGAATCATTGGGATTGTCGTGAGGGCGATGGGACAGTGGTCGAAAGCCTGGCGTCTGTTCGTGACCTCCCCGCTGCTGCAAGCGCTCACCATCGGACTGCTTGCGACATGGCTCGCCGGCATCCTCGTCTCCGCGGCCCCCGGAACGTTCACCGCCTTGGACTGGTTCGCGTACGATAGCTGGCTTCGCCATCGGACCCCGACCGCCAATGCATCGCTGACGGTCATCGCGCGCGATGACGCGAGCGAGAACCGATTCGGAACCGGCCCCTGGGACCGAACGATTCTGGCGCAATTGATCAGTGCCGCGCACGAAGCCGGCGCACGGGCCATCGGGGTCGATGACCAGATCGCGCGTCCGAGTCCGTCGCAGCAAGGCGGGGTCGCGAGCGACGCGCTGTTGATCGAGGCAGTCCGCGCGGCGGCGCCGGTTATGTTCGTGCACCAGGCCGAAAGCGTATGGCAATCCGAGGCCATGCGCTTCGGACACGTCACAGTCTCGCCCGACGCCGATCAAGTCGTGCGTCGTGTTCCGGCGACGCGCATCGAAGACGGCCGGACGGTGCCGGCCTTCGGCCGGCTGCTGTATGAGCTGTCTCGTGACACAGCGGGGACCGGCCCTTCCCCCGACGATCCTCGCTCCATGCTCCTCAACCCGGCAGGCAAGGGATCCCTCCTCTCCTTGTCTCCCGTGCCCCTGTCCTCCGTGTGGGATGCAGTCCAGCATCAAGATGAGGCGGCCCTCCGACAATGGTTCAAAGACAAAGTCGTGGTGCTGCTTCCTCAACCGGCCGGGCTCAAGCCCTGGCTCCTCCCGACCGGCGAGTCGGTGACTGGCATGACGGCGCAACTGCATCTCCTCAACACGCTGCTCAATGCAGATCAAACATGGCCGGCGGGCCCCGTGGCGAGGATCGTTCTCGCCTTCCTCGTGGCATCGTTCGTCGCCTGGTGCCTGATTGCGTATAGAGGCGCGATCGGACTCGTGTGGACTGGGATCGCTCTCGTCCTCTATGCGCTGGTCGTTGCGATCCTCTTGCCGGCCGCGCACGTCGTCTTGCCCCTCGCGTCCCCGCTGACGGCCTCGCTCGTGGTCCTGGGCGGCACGGCGGTGTGGACGCATCTCAGCACCGGTCCCCGGATGCGGCTCCTCGAGCGCGAGATGCTGGCGATCCAACAGGACGCAGCCGCGGTCCGAGATGCGCTGATCGTGCGGCAGAATCGGGCGGAGACCCTGGAAGAGGATTTGGAAGAGGCTCAAGCCGCCGTCGCGCAGTCCTCCGAACAACGGGACGCCCTTGCGCGAGCCGCCGCGTCACTGCAATCGCAACTGTTCGAGGTCCAAACGCAGGAACAGAGTGCGCGCCGGCGGCTGGAAGAGCTGGAACGGCGTCTCCAAGATCTTCAAGCAGCCGGTCCCCCTTCGCCGGTCCTCGGTCAGGCGGAGTTGGATCACCTGCGCGAGGAGTGCCGGCAGCACGGCATCGTTACCGAAGATCCTGTGCTTCTTCGTCTCTTCCGCGACGTCAAGAAAGGCGCGGCCTCTTCGTTGACCGTCCTGCTGCTCGGGGAACCGGGCACGGGCAAGGAGCTGTTCGCCCGTGCGATCCACCGGCTGAGTCCAAGGGCTCGGAACAGTTTCATCGCCGTGAACATGGCCGCCGTTTCGCCCGAGCTGTTTGAAAGCGAATTGTTCGGACACGTGAAGGGCAGCTTCACCGGGGCGTCGGCCGACCGGCGCGGCTTCTTCGAACTGGCCAACCATGGAACGATTTTTCTCGATGAAATCGGCGACCTCCGGCTGGACCATCAGAGTAAACTGCTGCGAGTCCTCCAGGAAAAGTCGTTCTTCCGTGTCGGCGCGACGGCGCCGATCACGGTGGACGTGCGAGTCGTGGCCGCGACGAACCGCGATCTCCAGCGCGGAGTGTCAGAAGGCTGGTTCCGTGAAGATCTGTATTTTCGATTGAAGGGCCTCGTCGTTCACCTGCCTTCGCTTCGCGAGCGACCCGGGGACACCCGTGCCATCGCCGAGGCCGCGCTGGCGGACATCGCCGGACAGATGCGCCGGCCGATTCCCAAGCTCTCGAATGATGCCTTACGCCTGCTCACCGAACATGACTGGCCCGGCAACGTCAGGGAGCTGCGCCAGGCGATTGAGCGCGCCATGGCACTCACGGACGGTCCGATCTTGACGAAGGGGTCCTTCTCTCTCGATTCGCCGGAGGGCCCGCCGCGAGGAACGCCGGCGTCGCCGGACTCCGCGGGGGACGCGGCGGTCCTGGCGTCTCTCCGCCGGCACGGCTTCGACATGCAGGCGACGGCCAGGACATTGAGTTGGGACCGCAGCACCGTGATGCAGAGGTTGAAGGGACTCTGTTTCCAAGCCTTGGTCGAGGCAGAAGGAGACCAGGGACGAGCGGCTCTGTCGATCGCGGGAGACTCCTCCCACGTCAGAACGGTCGAATTGAAAGTGATGGAATACTACGGACACCTGCTCGCCGTCATCGAGCCGTTCGACAACGCCGACCAGGCCCTCGGCCACTGTCGCCGCCGCTTCAAAAATCTTCCCGACCGGCATTTTCCGTGGGTAGAAGCCCTCGTACGGCGGCACTTCGCGCGCACGCAAGGCCCCGCCGAGTAAACGAGCAAGGGGCGCCGCTGCCGTAGTTCTACTCCCATGGTCCGCCCCGACGGACGGTCCCGGTAAACACTTCGCAAATCCTTTCTGAAGTCCCTTGCCGCCACTCTTCCTCATCTGACAGTCAACCGCCGCCGCCATGCCGCGTTAAGTGGCCTGTCGACGGAACGACCGTGCCGTGTTGAAACAGAGGAGGGAACTCATGCGACGGACCGATTCGAACGTATGGACGAGCTGGGCCTGTGCGTGCGCGATGCTGGCCGGCCTTGCCATCACGGGCTGCAGCAGCGGCGGAGACAGCGGCGGGACGACGGGCGCGACCACTGGACAGGCCATGGTCAGCCTGACGGATGCGGCGGGAGATTTTTTGAGCTACACGGTTGACGTGCAATCCCTGACGTTGACGAAAAGAGATGGTGCCGTGGTGGAAACCCTGCCCCTCGCGACCCGGGTCAACTTCGCAAATTATGTCGACATGACGGAGTTCTTTACGGCCGTGACGATTCCGTCCGGGACTTATGTCTCAGCACGGATGCGCCTCGACTTTTCCCATGCCGACCTGCAGGTGGAAGACAACAACGGCAATGCCGTCGCCGTCCCGGTCGGCAACATCCGCGACGGGAACGGAAGCCCGTTGACGACGCTGGACATCGAGGTGACGTTCGACAACCGGCGGACATTGACGGTTGCGCCGGGGATTCCGGCTCATTTGACGTTGGATTTCAATCTCCAAGCTTCGAACACCGCGGACCTCAGCGGCAACCCGCCCGTCGTGACCGTAAAGCCGTTTCTCGTCGCCGACGTCGATCCGCAGAATTCCAAGACAATGCGTCTCAGAGGTCCCCTCCAGTCCGTGGACCAATCAAACCAGGCGTACCAAGTCTTCTTGCGGCCGGTGCATCTGAAATCCGGTCAGTTCGGATCGGTCACCGTCAATACGGACAACAGCACGCTGTTCGAGATTGATGAAACGAGTTATCAGGGCGCCGCCGGCCTCGCGACGCTCGCCGGCAAGCCGGTCGGCACGGCGACGGTCGCGATTGGAAGCTGGCATCCGGCAGTTCATCAGTTCCGGGCGAGCGAAGTGCTGGCCGGGTCGAGCGTGCCGGGAGGAACGCAAGACGTCGTGGTCGGCGACGTCGTGGCACGAGCCGGTGGTTCGTTGACGGTGCGTGGAGCCTCGCTGCTGAGAAGCGACGGCACGTTCACGTTTCGCGACACCCTGACGGTCACCCTCGGGACAGGAACGAAAGTCCACCAACAAGGCTTGATGACGCAGGGCGTGACGACGGATGCCGTCTCCGTCGGACAACGCCTCGCGGCATTTGGAACGTTGGACCAGTCGCTCAGCACCCTGGACGCCACCACCGGATTGGTTCGGCTGCTCGTCACGCCCGTGGCTGGAACGGTCAACACGACTGCGAGCGGTTCGCTGGAAATGAACATTCAACGGATCGCTGGGCGGCGGATTTCGCTGTTCAACTTCGCTGGAACCGGGACGTCGTCGGGAACGGACGCCGATCCTGCCCATTACCAGGTCGCGACCGGGTCGTTGGATCTCACCGGACTGGGCTCCGGCACTCCGGTCAGGGTCTTGGGCTTCGTGACGCCGTTCCACAGCGCGGCGCCGGATTTTACGGCGCAAACCGTCGTGAACCTCACCACGGCTCCTGCGGCCTTGCTGGTGAATTGGAGTCCTCCGACTGCTGCTCCGTTCTCGACCCTGTCCGACGGCGGATTGACGCTGAATCTGGCGGGAGCGGGAGCCGCCCATTACATTCTGCGCGGCCCCGTCGCGACGGACCTGCTCGGCGGCACCCCGCCCAGCATCGTCCCGCAAAATCCGACGGCGGGTCTCTTTGCCATCGGGTCAGGCGGGAAAGTGCAGGTGTTCACGCAGTTCACCGGCTACTGGCAGGCCCTGCAACAGCAACTTTCGCAGGGACAGAAGGCGAGTATCGTCGGTGCGCATGGAACATTCGACGATCCCACCGCGACGATCAGCGCAGACCAGGCCTACGCGGTGCTCCAATAAGCAGGCGTGGAGGGTTCGGCCGCCGTTACCGGCCGGCCCGAACCGACCTCCAATGAACCTGCGCTTTATCCTTCCTCGGCAAGATCCTGAAGGCGGCGGGCCGCTCTTCCGGCCCGCTCCGGATCGGGCAAGAGATGGGTTGGCACGAAAGCCCATCCGGCGATGACGGTCGGCACCACGGCGCTCGCAATGACGGCGGCGACGAGGAACGAATACTGTTGCTGCGTCACCAATCCATGAGCCAAGCCGTACAGCGACGAGATGGTCCCGAACGTGAGGCCCGTGGACATCAACAGCGTGTAGTACCAACGCTCTTTTCTGTCTTGGCGAAACAGCCCGATCACCGGATAGAGCCCAAAGATCTTCGACAGGACTTTTCCGGCGAGGAGGGCCAGAAAGACCAGGGGAGCCGTGAAAAGCGCCGGCAGCGACACGAGTGTGCCGGCGCGGAGGAAATAGAACGGGGTGAGGAATCCGACGGTCAAGGTGCGCAGCCGCCGCATCCAATGAGCGTCACGCGCCGCGCCTCCCGCGAGCGTCATCCCGGCTAGATAGGCCGGCAGCACGGCTTCACTTCCGGACCAGAGCGCCAACGCACCGAGTGAGAACAGCACCAGCAAGACCCATTTGGTTCTAATCGCGGCAGTGCGATGGGCATAGTGCCGGGTCAGCCAAGCCGTCGTGACAGGCAACAGGGCAAGCGCCATGATACTCGCCGCGGTGAAGACGACGGTCTTGTACGTAAAAGGAGCGAAGAACGCCCCGAGGGCGATAACCGTCCCGAGGTCGGTAATGAAGCAGGACCCGAGCATGCCTTTTCCGAACTCCGTCTTGTTGAACCCCGTCTCCAGCATCACCGCATAGACGACGGCCATCGAGGTGGTCGAGAGCGCGATGCCGCAAAGCCAGCTTGCATCGGCATCCCAGCCGAGCAGGTAGTAGGCAACGGCCGCGCATCCGAGAAACGGCGCGAAGAACCCCACCAGGCCGACGGCTCCGACTTCGGCCAGCTTCGTCTTGACGACCTCAGGATCCAGTTCCGCGCCGGCCAGAAACGTCAGCAGGACGGCTCCGGCGGAAGCGAGAAACCGCACCCATTGCGAATCCGTGGCGAGCACGTCGCCAAGACCGAATGAGGCGATGGCGGCAGCCGCGCCGACGCCGACGCAGATTTCGACAAGCGCAATGGAGAGACGCAGGAACGAGGCGATGAGGGCCGAGACGACGGCGAGGGCGAGCCACAGCGTGGCGGTGAGAAAGATCGATTCCATTCAGGAGTCCTCCGTTCAGGCCGGAAGGCACATCGTGCTTCGGACCGTTCTCGGACTCAAGGCGACAGTCCTACGGTGCGCAGCCGCATGCCGTAGGAGTCATCAGCCTGGCCGAGGCGGTTATACGGGGGACTCCATCCCCATGCAGACCGGCGGAGTATATACGAGATGCAGGACTTGGCGCAGGAAAAAGATCAGAGGCAGTTCGCCACAACGTGAGGCAGTTTGGCTTGTTTCCTGGCTGCCTTTGCCTACAGCATTACGGATAGCGCCCTAAGGATCGCCCCAAAAAGCAGGCTTTCGAGAAGACTCGCAATCGGCGATGCGGCACGTGGCTTGCCATGCCCGCACCAACGACAAGGTCGTGATGTCTTCTTTCAGGCAGATGAATGAAATCAGGCTGACCCAGGCCGCGCTCGCTTTTACCGTTGTCGCGACCGCGCTACTTGTCTGGTCTACAGGCACCGTCATGTGGGCCGCCTTTCAGGAAGGAGAGCGGACTCGACTCTGCGAAAGCTTGTTGTTCGGGTCACTGGCCGGATTCCTGGTCTATGGGAATCTTTGCTATCAGATAGCGCGGCTCGGGCGGCTACGACGAATGGCTCTGCACCGGTCCGTCGGCTCCCGATGGACCAGCTCGAATCAAGATCGCCTCCCCGCCGTCACAGTGCTGGTCCCTTCTTACAAGGAAGAGATATCGGTCATTCGTCAAACGCTGCTGTCTGCCGCCCTTCAAGACTATCCCAACACACGCGTCGTCCTCCTGCTCGATGATCCGCCCTCACCCAAGACCGCCCAGGATCGAGCCGCCTTGTGGGCCGCCAGGACTCTGCCTTTTGAGCTGCAATCGCTGCTGTCGGAACCCTATCGACAGATCTCGAGCGAAGCAGCGGTCTTTGCGGCACGCCGATGCGACAGGGTCGCCGTCCCGGCTGATGAATGTGTCCGATTGTCCGAATCGTACCGATGCGCAGCGCAATGGTATGAGGATCAAGCCAAGCGCAGTCCCATCCAATCTCATACAGACGCCTGGTTTGTGGAGCATGTGCTCACCCAACCCGGAGAACAGTGCCGGCAAGAATCGGCCAAGTGGTTCGCGAGAAGAAAAGACCGCGGGAACTGGCACCATACTTTTGACGAAATCAAGCAGGCTTACCAGTCGTTGGCGGGCCGCTTTCGGGTGGAATTCGACGTATTCGAGCGGAAACAGTTCCGGAATCTGAGTCATGAGCCGAACAAGGCGATGAATCTGAACAGCTTCATCGGTCTCATGGGACAACGCGTGAAGCCCGTGCCCCGGAAGGACGGCGTCGATCTGGTGCAGACGCAAGCCGTCAAAGGAAGCCGTCTGATCCCCGCAACGCCCTACATCATCACACTGGACGCCGACAGCCTCCTGAAACCCGAGTACGCGACCACCCTTGTCCGCCTGATGGAACGGTCGGAGTATGCACGTGTCGCAGTGGCTCAAACCCCCTACAGCGCCTTTCCTAACGCACCGGGCGCGTTGGAGCGGACCGCTGGGGCGACAACGGACATTCAATACCTGGTTCACCAAGGCTTCACGGAGTTCGGAGCCACATTCTGGGTGGGCGCCAACGCGCTCCTTCGGAAATCGGCGCTCGACGATATTTGCACCGAGCAAAGCGAGGGCGAGATCATCGTCCGGCGATACATTCAGGACCGGACGGTCATTGAAGACACGGAATCCACCGTGGATCTCCTGGCGAAGGGATGGTCACTGTACAACCACCCGGAGCGCTTGGCCTATAGCGCCACACCGCCCGACTTTGGGTCCCTGGTGATTCAGCGCGCCCGATGGGCCAACGGGGGGTTGATCATCCTGCCGAAACTCCTCTCGTATCTGTGCCGACACGTCAGGCAGCCACGGCATGCGTGCCAAGTTCTCCTCCAAGTCCATTACTTGACGTCGCTCGCGTTCGCTCCGTTGAGCGTCTTGCTCCTGCTCGTCATTCCGTTCTCATCCGACCTCATGACTCCGTGGATGCCCTTGGCTGCCCTTCCGTACTTCGCGCTCTATGCACGGGATCTTTCCGCCATAGGGTATCGGCCCGTTCGGGACTTGCTTCGCGTGTATGCGCTCAATCTATTGTTGATGCCCGTGCACTTGACCGGAGCCCTGACCTCGATCAGGCAGGCGATCGCCGGTACGAAGATTCCGTTTCGAAGGACGCCGAAGATTTCCGGACGTACGAGGACATCAGCGGTCGATCTTTGCCTGCAGCTCGCCATCGTGATGCTGAGCACCACGCTCGGTCTCTACTACCTCTCCAAGATGCAGTGGATTTCTGGAAGTTTTGCTCTTGCCAACGCCGGTCTGTTCCTCTACGGCATCAGGCAGTTCATCGGCTTCACCGAGCTGAAGCAAGACCTCTTGGCCGATGCAAAAGAGGTCTGGGCGCGTACGGACATGCCGGCTGCGGCAAAAGAGGGGCATCGGCGGGCACGGACCGTTTGGTTGTCCCTGAGAACGGCTACCCTTCATATGCTCCGCGCGCCGAGCCAGGTCCTCTGGCTCGTCTTCATTGCGGCGCAGCTGCTTTCGCCTTCTCGCGCGAACGGTGCGCCGCCACAAGGCCTCAATCCGATCCAGATCGAGAACCTTAAGCCGGGAACGTCCACCTGGCTCCTCACCAAGCCGGCGCGCCGCAGAGAAATCGAGGGCTATGCGTCGGCGCCGAGTGTGAACCAGGGCCAACGGATCAAACTGTACGTCAATACCGCTGCGCCATCCTTCCGGATGGCCGTTTATCGCATGGGGTGGTACGGAGGGCTGGGTGCGAGGGAGGTACAGGCGGCCGTCAGGTACCAAGGACACCGGCAACCGGATCCCTACCGCGAACCGGAAACCGGTCTGGTTGAATGCCGCTGGGATCGTCCGATCGAGCTCGCGATCCCCGGGGCAACCGAACAGGATCGCTGGCCGTCCGGCTACTACCTTGCCAAGCTGACCGCGGAGCCGACCGGGGAAGACAGCTACATTTTGTTCATCGTCCGAGAGGACGAGCGGCCGTCGGCGTATCTTGTCGAGTCGAGCGTGACCACCTTTCAGGCTTACAACAATTGGGGCGGGAAGTCGCTCTACGACTACAACAGCACGGCCGGCAGAGCCGTGGCCGTGTCGCTCAACAGGCCCTACGCCGTGAGCCCGGACCCCGAGGCGGCGGACTCCGCCGGAGCGGGCCCGTTCCTCCGCGGCTGGGAATACAACATGGTCCGTTGGCTTGAACGATGGGGATTCGATGTCAGCTACACGACGAACATCGATCTTCACGAAGGAGCCGCGGCGTTGTTCCGCCATGCCGCCGTGCTCGTCGTCGGTCACGACGAATACTGGACGTGGGAAATGCGGAGCCGCCTGGAAGAGGCGCGAGATCGGGGCGTCCATCTCGGTTTTTTTTCCGCCAACAGCGGATACTGGCAGGTCCGGCTGGAGCCGAGCCGCCTGAGCGGGGATGCGGATCGCACGCTGATCGCCTATAAGGAACGCGCCACGACGACCGATCCTGTCCTCCTCGACCGCGATCCGAACAATGATCATTTCGCCACGACGAAGTGGCGGTCCGCGCCCGTCAATCGGCCGGAAGCGGCCTTGATCGGCGGCATGTACCTGGAGGGCACCCCAACAGTCGATGGCGATCTCATCCTGCACGACGCGCCGCGCTGGCTCTTGCAGGGTACAGAGGTCTCGTCGGGGTTCCGCTTCCACGGACTGCTCGGATACGAAGTCGATGGCGTGGCACAGTCCTCACCGGCCGGCGTGATCAAGGTCACGAAGTCGCCCGTCGAACAGGCGTTCGCCGCCAGCACGCTCTACCAGGCGCCGAGCGGCGCGCTGGTCTTCAACGCCGGCTCGATGCAATGGATTTGGGGGCTCGACGATTTCCGTGCAGACCCCTTCGATCGACCGCGCGTCAATCCGGCGGTCGAGCAGATGACGCGCAATCTGCTCGATCGGTTTGCGACCGGATCGCAACCGGCGATGGCGCGGGAGCACCAGAGGCCGTGAGGCCGCCGGCTCTCAGCCTCGCGATCGAAGCCGCCCAGGCGTCCACGCAGCCGAAGGCGACTCGGTGTGTCAGATGGCTGGCCGCTCCGCTCCTCGTCGCCGCGACAGCGGCCGTCATCGTCTCCCGTGAAACTGACGCGCCGTACCTCTGGACCGCGATCGCAAGCGTGGTCCTGCTGTCCTCCGCCGTCTTCATGACCAGACGGCCCGCCTTGCGCGCGCTCTGGATGAATCTCGTCGTGGTGGTCGGCACCTTCGGCGCGGCGGAAGCCTATATGTGGCTCGCGGAACCGTTCGAGCGCCGGATGGAATACAGTGGAGAATTTTTTATCGGAGACGAGATGCTCGGGTACCGACCGGCGCCAGGACAATCGTTCTCTCACCGAACCAGCGTCCGTGAGGGGCTGCTCTATCGCGCGAACTACACGATCAATGCTGATGGGCTCCGCGCTGCGTCTCCCGAAGACGCAACAACCGCAGGCCTCCCCTGTGTGGCGTTCTTCGGCGATTCCTTCACCTTCGGCGAAGGCGTGGACAATGACCAAACGATGCCCTATCAGGTGTGGAAGCGGCTCGGCGGACGCTATCGTGTGGTCAACTTTGGATTCTTGGGATACGGTCCTCACCAGATGTTGGCGGCCCTCCAAGATAACCAACTGGAGTCACGCGGACACTGCCGGCCCCAGCACGTGATCTACCAGACGATACCGGCGCACCTGTCCCGGTCAGCCGGCCTCGAGTTGTGGGATAGCCACGGGCCTCGGTATGTCCTTGAGCCGACCGGACGATTGGTCCTGGCCGGTCACTTCGATGATGCACCGCCAAGCGGCGCGCTCGACCATCTCCGCGCGATGCACCGCCGACTTTCCACGGGATGGAAGAAGGCGCTGGAGCGAAGCGCCCTCTATCGGACGTTGCTCCGCAGTCACCGGCCTGCCAGCGACCACGATCTTCTGCTCTATAGCGGTATCATCGGGACGGCGAGGAATGTGGTTGAAGAGAAGTATCCCGACGTAGAGTTCCATCTGCTCCTGTGGGACTACGGCGAGGCCCGGAAGGAGGTCGAGCGGATCGAACGGGCGCTCGAGGCCCGGCGCATCGACGTGACGCCGATGTCAGCCATTCTCCCCGATTTCCCCGCTCGGCATGAGCGGTACGAGATCCACCCTGACGACCGTCACCCCAACGCGCTCGCGCACGAACTGATCGCCCGCTATGTCGCCGAGAGGCTCGTGGGCGGGCCCAAGCTGATTTCGCGGTGAAGAGGTGAAGATCGGAGTTCGAGCGCCGTCTTAGTCTCGCTCTAGCGATCGGAACATCACGATCGCGTCCTGATAGCTGCCGTCGTTCTTTTTGACGGCGCCTGGAACCACGCCGATCGGTCTGAACCCCAGCGTCTCCCACAGCCGCCGCGCCACCTGGTTCTCGGAGAAGACCAGATTGAAGATAACGCTCCGGTACTCGAGCTGTCCGGCGTAGTCGAGCATCGTCCGCCCCAAGAGCCGTCCTAATCCCTTCCGCCGCCATTCCGGCGCCACGATGAAGCCGGCGTTCGCCACGTGGCTGGCCCGGCCGGGCCAGTTCGGTTTCAGATAAAACGCGCCGGCCATTTTTCCCGCCCGCTGGCGGTTCGGCACATAGGCCACTACGGTCTTCTTCCCGCGGAACCAATAGT
>DASTSI010000156.1:0-15725 GCA_035760745.1 Nitrospira sp.
ACCGGGTGGAATCCCGTCAGGTCCTCGCGACGTTGATTCGATTACTGGGCGATTTCGACCTGGCGGAGGAGGCGCTGCACGAGGCGTTCGCGGCGGCGCTCGAGCAATGGTCGCGCGCCGGCGTGCCGGCGAACCCCCGGGCTTGGCTCGTCTCCACGGGGCGGTTCAAGGCGATCGATGTGTTGAGACGCCGCGCCCGCTACGATGCCTCGCTCGCCGAGCTCGCAAATCACGTCGAAACGGCGACCGGCGATCCGATCGAATGTGACGACGAGCAAATCGAAGACGACCGCCTCCGTTTGATTTTCACCTGTTGCCATCCTTCCCTGAAGCCCGAGGCCCAGATCGCGCTGACGCTCCGCGAAATCTGCGGGCTGACGACCGAGGAAGTGGCGCGCGCATTTCTCTCGTCTCCTCCCGCGGTGGCGCAGCGGATCGTGCGCGCCAAGGCGAAAATCCGCGATGCACGCATCCCGTACGAAGTTCCCCCGCCGTCCGAGCTTCCTGAGCGGCTGGACGCCGTGCTTCACGTCGTCTATCTCGTGTTTAACGAGGGCTACTCTGCTTCGTTCGGAGCCTCGCTGACGCGTGCCGATCTCTCCGGTGAAGCGATTCGGCTGGGACGGCTCCTCTTGCAGCTTCTGTCCGAGCCCGAGGTGATGGGCCTGCTTGCGCTGATGTTGCTGCACGAATCGCGCCGTGCGGTCCGGACGACAGAGACTGGAGATCTCGTGCTGCTCGAGCAGCAGGATCGTACGCGGTGGAACCGCGACTGCATCAAGGAGGGGGTGCAGTTGGTCGAGCGGGCCCTGTCCTCCAGGCGGTTCGGCTCCTATACCCTGCAGGCGGCCATCGCCGCCGTCCATGCCGAGGCCCCCGGGACGGCGGAAACGGACTGGCGACAAATCGTCGGCCTCTATGATGTGCTGCTGCGGGTCGAGCCGTCCCCTGTCGTGGAGCTGAATCGCGCGGTTGCCGTGGCGATGCGGGATGGACCGGCCTCCGGACTAGAGCTGATCGATCGGATTCTTTCCCGGGGGCAACTGCGGGACTATCACTTGATTCATTCCGCACGAGCCGATTTGTGCCGGCGGCTTGGCAAGGTCGACGAGGCCCGCGCGTCCTACGAGCGGGCGCTCGCCCTCACCGGGCAGGAACCGGAGCGGCGCTTTCTTGAGCGGAAATTGAGCGAGCTTCCGTAGCAGGACCCGGCGCCGGTTCAGCGGGATGCTCTCGGCCGGCGTCGCTGCGCGAGATTCCCGGCCGCCGGCGTGCCCCGGTCTTCCTGCAAGAAAATGCGGACCGGATCACTGTGAGGCACCATGTTCGACGCCCCACCGGTGCATGGCTTCCACGACGGGTTGAAGCGTCATACCCCGGGGTGTCATCGAATATTCCACCTTGGGAGGGACCTCGGCATAGACTGTCCGCAGGATCAGCCCGTCGCGCTCCATGTCCCGAAGTTGTTGCGTCAGGACCTTGTGGCTGACTCCGCTGAGCACACGCCGCAACTCCGAGAAGCGTTTGACGCCTCGAAAGAGGTGCCAGAGAATGACGATCTTCCATCGGCCCCCGATCAACTCGGCTGTCGTTTCGGCCGGACAGGTCCGACGCTGGTCCATGAGCGCCCGCTGCCTCCGGTATCCACACGGTGCCTTCCGCACCGGACGGTGCCTTCTTGTCTCCGCCGCGATTCGTCTTATACAGAAACGAGCGTGACGAGCCAAGATCAAACCGGCGATCCAGGATCGCAGAGAAGGAGGGATGATATGCCAATCGGAAGAGAACAGCTTACGCCCGGGCCGGCGGTGGAAGTGCGCCGCAGGAAGGACCGCTTTCATACCAGCGCAGGATGGCTCGATTCGCGCCATAGCTTCAGCTTCTCGAGTCATTACGATGCGTCGAACACGCATCATGGCTTGCTCCTCGTGCACAACGATGACGTGGTCAAGCCGAACACCGGGTTTCGAACCCATCCCCACCGGGACATGGAAATCGTCACCTGGGTGTTGGACGGCGAACTCGAGCACAAGGATTCGGAAGGGAACAGCGGCATCATTTACCCGGGGCTGGCTCAACGGATGAGCGCGGGAACGGGGATCTGGCATTCCGAGATGAACCCGCAGCGCGACAAGGAGGTGCACTTTATTCAGATGTGGGTGCCGCCGGATCGGGAGAGCCTGACGCCGAGCTACGAGCAGCTCGACATCAACGGGCCGTTGAACCGAGGAGGGCTGGTCGCGATCGCATCGGGCCGCGGACACGAGGCTGCCATCGCGATCAAACAGAAGGGCGCAGTGCTGTGGGGTGGGCGGCTTCGTCCCGGTGAGACCGCCGTCGTGCCCGACGCGGCCTATGTGCACCTCTTCGTGGCAAAGGGGACGGCCGAATTGGAAGGAGGGGGCTTCCTCGAGGCGGGCGACGAAGCGAGGCTCATCGGTGCCGGCAGCCGACGGCTCACGGCCGGCAAGACCGAAGGAGCGGAAGTCTTGATCTGGGAAACCGACGCCTCCCTGGCGATTTGACGACGGCGGGCGAGCAACATCAGCCCGCTGTGGGATCCCGGAGCGCGACCGGCGAGCGGGCAGTGTAAGAGGCGCTGATGCCAGCAAGGACTATCTCGGCGTGCAGCGGATCGCGTGGCGGACACATCCGAGCCCGGGATCTCCGCGGCTGCTTCCGATGACGATCTCCCGGGATGCCGACTCGGGGGCGTCACCGGCGCGGTCAACGTGGTGCGCCGGCCGACGAACTCGCGTGACGACGCGGGAGCGGCCGGGTAGTCTTTGAGAAATGGTCTCGAGAAATCGAGGGGAGGGATGCGATGCGTCTATCAACAGGGTGGGTCTCGCTGCTCGTTGTCGTCGTCTTGTGCGCTCCGGGGGCTGGGATATCCGCGGAGCAGTCCAGGGCGGATGACGAAATCACCAAGATGGCCGATGGCCTGTACCTGTTCCGGCACAAGTTTCATCAGGCCCTATTCGTCACACGCCCAAAGGGGTCATCGTCACCGACCCGATCGCGTCGGAGGCGGCGGCCTGGCTCAAGACCGAAATACAGAAACTGACCGACCAACCCGTGCGGTACGTGATTTACAGCCATCACCACAACGACCACATCACCGGCGGCTCGGTGTTCGGGGACACCGCGCTGTTCATCAGCCATGCGGCAGCCAGACCGAAAATTGCCGCGGCGGGAGACCCGCAGACGCCGGTTCCCGACCTGACCTTTACGGATCGACTGTCGATCGATCTCGGCGGAACCCAGGTCGACCTCATCCACGTCGGAAAGAACCATTCGGACAACAGCCTCGTCGTCCTGCTCCCGCAGCACAAAGTCCTCTTCGCGGTCGATTTTATACCGGTCGAGACCGTGGCCTATCGTTCGTTGCCGGACGCTTATCCCGATGACTGGATCGAATCGTTGAGGCGGGTCGAACAACTGGATTTCGAGACATTGATCCCTGGCCATGGCACCATCGGCCGGAAAGCCCACGTCGCACAGTTCCGGGAGTATCTGAGCGACCTGCGGGAGGCCGTCCAGCAGCAGCTCCAAAAGGGAGCGACCCTCGACGAAGCAAAACAATCGGTGCGGCTTCCGAAGTACGAGCGGTGGCAGCGGTACGCGGAGTGGTTGCCGGAGAACATCGAGGGGATGTACCGGTATCTCTCCCGACAATCGATGCACCGCTAACCGCCGCTCGAATTATTCCTTCCGTTGTCCCTCGCGATAGGAGATTGCGCGGCTCGTCTATGCTATTCTGACCCCGGAACGAGGGCACCCGCCCTTTGTGTCTCACTGAGACCGGACGAGCTGATTAGCGATCATGCCTATCGAATACGGCCTACTCGGAGCGGCGCTGCTTCTCTTGCTCAGCGTGCTGGGGAGCCTTGCTTCGGCACGTGCAGGTGTGCCGGCGCTCATCTTGTTTCTCGTCATCGGGATGCTGGCCGGTTCGGATGGCCCCGGAGGGATTCAATTCGACTACCCATGGGCGGTGCAGTCACTCGGGGTGATCGCGCTCTCGTTCATCTTGTTTTCCGGTGGCATCGACACCGACTGGCAGCGCGCCCGATTCATCGTGTGGCGGGCGCTGCCGTTGGCCACGATCGGCGTGGCCCTCACGGCGGTCCTGGTGGGTTGGTTTGCCACGGTGGTCTTGGGGTTCAGCTGGCTGGAGGGCCTGCTTCTGGGCGCCATCGTCTCCTCCACGGACGCCGCCGCGGTGTTCGGCATCCTGAGGTCCGGCGGCATTACGCTTCGCGGATCGCTGAGAGAATTGCTGGAATTGGAATCCGGCAGCAACGATCCGATGGCCGTCTTGCTCACGATCGGCATCATCGGGCTGCTCCAGGGATCGATGCAGTCCTGGGGAGAACTGACGCTGTTCTTCCTCGTCCAGATGGCTGTCGGCACGGTCATGGGATACGGGCTCGGGCGCGTGATCGTGGCCGTCATGGATCGCATCCGGCTGGAGAATGGCGGACTCTATTCGGTCCTGTCCGTCGCCCTGGTGCTCCTGACCTACAGTCTGACCGCCGCCCTGGGCGGCAGCGGGTTCCTCGCCGTGTACTTGACGGGCATCTATATGGGGAATGCCAAGTTTCGGCACAAGCGGGCGCTGAAGCAGTTCCATGAGGGACTCGCCTGGCTCATGCAGATCATCATGTTCCTGACACTGGGTCTGCAGGTTTTTCCCTCCCGGCTCGTGCCGGTCCTGGGCGCCGGCTTGTTGTTGTCGGTCTTCCTGATGGTAATTGCGCGTCCCCTTGCCACGTTTTCCGTGTTGCTCCCGACCGGAATGCCGTTCAAGGAACAGGGCCTCGTCGCCTGGGTGGGATTGCGCGGTGCCGTGCCGATCATTCTGGCCACCTTTCCGCTGGTGTCCAAACTGCCCCAAGCCGACCTTTTCTTCCATCTGGTGTTTTTCATTGTGTTGACGTCCGTCTTGCTCCAAGGCACCTCGATCCCGCTCGTCGCCCGTTGGCTGCGAGTGGAGCGGTCCGAGGCACTCCCGCGGCACGATCCCATGCCGTCGAGCGCCCTGGTCTCCGGCCAGGCAGAGCCGCGTGTGTAAATCCCCGCCTGCCGATCCGGACACCTTCCCGTAGACATCCCTTCCTCTGCCGCCCTAACTTCCGTCAAGCACGCTGTGCTGTGAGACGTCCGTTCTCGACCTCGGTCTCTCCTTGGTGGCCTCTTTCCGCGGCGATGTGGTATCCAGGCTGGGTGCACCGGCAGGGATGTCGAATTTCGCCTCCGACGACGACTAAGGGATAAGAGCGCGGAGATGATCAACACCATGATCAGCAATAGGAAGGGGCCTCGACGAAAAGTTTCTCCACCACGTGATGCGTCGGTGATGGAGATTCAGACGATGTCTTGGGCGTTCGTCGCCGCGCTGCTGTTTCTCCCGGCGACCGGGTGCGGGGAGATGGCGTATCGGCAGATGAACGATCCCTCTCGGGATGCCTGGCAGAAACCGAAGCTGGTCATCGACAAACTGACCATCTCCCCGGGCTCCCAGGTCGCGGACCTGGGAGCCGGAGGCGGCTATTTCACCTGGTATCTGGCCGGGGCGGTCGGCCCGGAGGGACAGGTGTATGCGGTGGATATCGATGAGACGGCCTTGCGCATGATCGACCAGGAGATGGCTCGGCGGGGCGTGAAGAACGTCAAGACGGTCCGAGCGGATCCTCATGACCCTCACTTGCCCGAGGCAGTCGATCTCGTGTTCAGCTGTGACACCTATCACCACATGAAGGATCGCGTGGCCTATTTCGGCGCCCTGGTGCGGTATCTCCGGCCGGGCGCCCGCGTGGCGGTGTTGGATTTTCATCCGCACGGATTGTTTTCCGGTGTGCTGGGACACGGCACCGCGAAGGAGGATGTGCGGAGGGAAATGGAGGCCGCCGGGTACCGGCTCGTGAACGACTATGACCTCATCGAGGACCAGCACTTTCAGATATTCACCAGGCAGGAGTGATGTCCGGTTAGTCGATCGTTGTTGAGCTTGCGCTATTGATTCGGAAAGGAGCCAGCTATGAGCAGGGTACGCCTCTTGGTGGGGACCAAAAAGGGCGGGTTCATCCTCTCGTCCGACGGGACGCGCAAACGATGGAATGTGGATGGTCCGCATTTTGCGGGCTGGGAGCTGTATCACTTGAAGGGGTCGCCTGCCGACCCCGATCGGCTCTATGCCTCGCAAACCAGCAGCTGGTTCGGGCAAGTGATTCAACGCTCGGACGACGGAGGCAAGACGTGGCATGCGCCTGGAACCAAGCCCGAAGACCTCATGGGTCCCGACGGCATGCCGAAGGGCGAGAGCAACATGTTTCTCTATGACACGTCCGCCGAAACCGGCAGACCCTTGACGACTCATCAGTGGTACGACGGGACGCAGCGCCCCTGGGAGTTCAAACGCGTCTGGCACCTGGAGCCGTCGCTGACCGATCCGGACACGGTGTATGCCGGAGTCGAGGATGCCGCGCTGTTCCGCTCGTCCGACGGCGGCAGAAGCTGGCAGGAGCTGGCCGGTCTTCGCGACGTCAAAGGGCAGCTCTGGCAGCCGGGAGCCGGGGGCATGTGCCTGCATACCGTCGTGCTTGACCGGACGGATCCCCGGCGGATGTACGTCGCCGTCTCGGCTGCGGGCGCCTTCCGAACCGACGACGGGGGCCGGACGTGGAAGGCGATCAACAAAGGGCTCAAGTCCAAGTATGAATTGCCCGATCCGGACGCCGACGTGGGGCACTGCGTCCATCGGATCGCGATGCACCCGTCTCGTCCTCGAGTCCTGTTCATGCAGAAGCATTGGGACGTCCTGAGGAGCGACGACGGCGGTGAATCGTGGCACGAGGTGAGCGGCAACCTCCCGAGCGACTTCGGGTTTCCGATCGACGTCCACGCGCACGAGCCCAATACCATCTATGTCGTGCCGATCAAGAGCGACTCGGAACATTTTCCGCCGGACGGCAAGCTCCGCGTCTACCGGAGCCGCACGGGCGGCGACGAGTGGGAGGCGCTCATGAAAGGGTTGCCGCAACAACATTGCTACGTGAACGTCCTGCGCGATGCAATGGCGGTTGACGGGCTCGATCCCTGCGGGGTGTATTTTGGGACGACGGGCGGACAGGTGTACGGGTCGGCCGACGGAGGAGACACATGGGACGCGATCGTGCGGGATTTTCCGGCCGTCCTCTCCGTGGAGGTGCAGACGCTGGCATAGCGGCATCCTCGCGCCTGCTTGGAGAAACGGTGGTGCGCATGACGGGTCGACCCTGACGAATGAGGGGCGGACGAGAGCGCCTTCACGAACGACGAGGCATGAGATGGTTCGGGTGATCCTGCCGCAGCATCTGAGAACCCTTGCCCGGGTCGAGGGCGAGGTGATGCTGGAGGTCGCCGGACCCGCGACGCAGCGTTCGCTGCTTGACGCGCTCGAAGCGCGCTACCCGATGTTGCGGGGAACGATCAGAGAGCACGGGACCCGGAAGCGCAGGGCCTTCGTCCGATTCTTCGCCTGCGAGCAGGACCTGTCGCACGAAGCGGCTGACGCGCCTTTGCCTGAAGCCGTGACAAAGGGCGAAGAGCCCTTCTTGATCGTCGGTGCCATGGCGGGAGGATGACAAGGACCGATTGAGCCGAGAGGTACTGTGCAAGGAAGACCGATGAAATATATGCTGCTCGTCTTCCATGACGAGCAGCACTTTGAGCAATTGGGAGAGGCGGTGCATGCGGAAATGCTGAAGGAGGACTCCATCGCCCTGGCCCACGAGATCTCGTCGCCCGGACAGTACGTCGCGGCCCCGTTGCAGCCCACGTCCACCGCGACCTGCGTACGAATTCGTGACGGCAAACGGCTGGTGACGGACGGTCCCTATGCGGAGACGCGCACAACTCGCCGGATACTTTTTGATCGAGGCGCGAGACCTTGATCAGGCGATCGGCATCGCGGCCCGGGTCCCCGGTGCGCGGATCGGCACGATCGAAATCCGCCCTATCAGAGACGTGCCGGGTCTTCCGGGTTTCTGAACGACAGGAGGGCAGACGACATGCAGAGGATCACGCCCTGTTTATGGTTCGACGATCAAGCCGAGGAGGCGGCCCGATTCTATGTGTCCGTCTTCAGGCATTCCCGGGTCAAAGGCATCACGCGCTATGGAGAGGCGGGCGCCCAAGCGTCGGGCAGACCCAAAGGGTCGGTGATGACCGTAACGTTTGAGCTCGAAGGCCAGGAATTCGTGGCGCTCAACGGCGGGCCGCTGTTCAAATTTACTGAAGCCCTTTCCTTCATGGTGCGGTGCGAGACGCAGAACGAGATCGATGAGATGTGGGAGAAACTCTCAAAGGGAGGGGAACCGGGGGCATGCGGATGGCTCAAGGACCGCTACGGTCTGTCGTGGCAAATCGTCGTCCCGGAGTGGGAGGACATGTTGAGGGACCAGGATCCTGAGAAATCCGAGCGCGTCATGGCTGTGATCCTACAGATGACCAAACTTGATGTGCGACGCATCCGCGATGCCTACCAGGGGCTGATGACACGTGGGACGCTGGGTCGCTGATCCTAGGAGGCCGCTCATGTCGTATCCGGATCCTCGTTACCGAAAGAACCACGGTGAAGTCAGTGCCGTCCTCCGCCAGGCCGCCCGGAGTCCTGAACTCCAGATCGGACCGGTCTCCAGCGTGAGCTACGTGGCCACCGGGTCCTCGACGCAGGGTCGATTCGGCCTGTATCGATGGGACGCCGCACCGCATGCGCCGGGCCCGAGCGCGCATTTTCACAGGACCATGTCCGAGTCGTTCTACGTCCTCTCCGGCTCCATGCGGCTGTTTGATGGAGAGTGCTGGATCGAAGCCAAGGCCGGCGATTTTTTCTATGTGCCGGAGGGTGGAATCCACGCCTTCCACAACGACTCGGACGAACCAAGTTCGATGTTGATCCTGTTCGCGCCGGGCGCCCCTCGGGAGGGATACTTTGAGGCGCTCGCGGAAAAAGCCGCGGGCCGTCCCTTCACCGAGGCGGAATGGAAGGAGATTTGTGAGCGCCACGACAACTACTTCGTCTAACCAATGGCGAGGGTGTATCGACTGGCGTGTGAAAGGGATGCAGGATGGCGATCGAACTCAACCATACCATCGTACCGGCCCGCGACAAGTTGGCGTCGGCCCGGTTTTTCGCCAGGATCTTCGGATTGCCGTTCGATGAACGGTCGGTGGGATACTTTGCTCCCGTGCGGGTCAACGACAGGCTCACGCTCGACTTTGACGATGACGTCGATCGGGTCGCCGTCCATCACTACGCTTTCAAGGTCGGCGAAGACGAATTCGACGCGATCTTCGAGCGGATTCAGCGAGAGGGCATCCCTTACGGCAGTGGGCCCCAGTCGCGCGACGATATGAAGCTCAATCACCGTGGCGGCGGACGGGGAGTCTACTTTCACGATCCCGACGGGCATATCCTCGAGCTCTTGACGATCGGGTGAGCGGAACGCCGAGGAGCTCGAGAGTGAAAGGGCGACCCCCGCGGAGTAAGCCGGGGTGTCAAGCGCCCTCGTGAAGAGCGAACCATACAGTCAAAGGAGGCCGCGATGCGTATCCGAATCATTCTGCTCATGGTGCTGTGCTTCATGGCCGCTGTCTCACCGGCGCCGGCGAAGGAGAAGCAGCATGACAAACCGATGGATCCTCAGGCGATGATGGAATTGTGGAAGAAGCTGGCGACGCCCGGCGCGCCGCATCAGCTGTTGGCCGGGCTCGCGGGAAGTTGGACGACGGCGACCAAGGAATGGATGGAGCCCGGGAAACCTCCGACGGAGTCGACCGGCACGGCCGAAATGAAGATGCTCCTCGACGGTCGGTTTCTCTATCAACAATACAACAGCCAGATGATGGGACAACCCTTCGGCGGCATCGGCATCAACGGGTACGACAATCTGACGAAGAAATACGTCACGGTGTGGATCGACACGATGGGGACCGGCATGTTTTTCATGGAAGGGACAGCCAGCTCTGACGGGAAGACGATCACGCTCAGAGGGTCGCATCCCGAGCCGGGCGGAGGCAGCATGTCGCATCGCGCTGTCTGGACAATTGCCGACGCCGACCATCAAACGTTCGAGATGTATGGGTCGCATGGGAAAGAGAAGGAAATGAAGCTGTTGGAGATCGCGTATACGCGCAAGCCGTGACGGTTCTCGGGAGCGGACTAGGGTCCTTGCTAGTACCGCTCCTTCGCGTCTCCTCGTACAACTGGACCCTGCTTCTTCGACCAACGGAGGGCGCCATGAGCCAAGAGCTAGCCATCTGTAGCCTGTGCCGACGGGTCCAGGGTCCCGATGCGCAGTGGAGCGATCTTGGGACTTACATGGAGCGGTGCAGCGTACCGCCATCGGCCATCATCTTCTCGCCGGGCTACTGTCCGGATTGCGACGAATCGTATCGGCTGCTCATGACCTATGGGCGAGCCGATCATGCCGTGTACCATCACGTGGCGTGACCGTTCCCTCCGCCGCTTCCGTTCCCGGCCGACGTTTCGAAACGCCATGAGTCGTTTCGAGCCGCTTCCTCCGACGTCCACCCGCCCGGCGTAAGACCCTCCGCCGCTCTGCGATCGGCTTGCATCGGACGCGTGTCTTGCTATAGCAGCCCAGCCGTGACGCTCACCAGGAGGTGTACGATGCTCATTCGCTGGCTGTCGCAGTTCATTCTCGTCGCCACGATCGCCCTTATGCTCCCCGCGGTGGGATTCGCGGCGGAGGACGCGTCTGCCGATCTGAACGCTCCGGATGCTTTGCGCCATGTGCTGGAGCAGCAGGTCGGGAAGCGCGTGAAGGTCAAGCTCATCTCGGGGCAGGAGTTGGACGGCAAAGTGCAGAAGGTCGGCGCACAGGCCGCAACGCTGTCGGAACTCGGCGGCATGGATTTCTTCGACGCCACGGTTCGGCTTGACCAAGTGGCGGCGGTGCTGGTCAAAGCCAGGGGGAAGTGACAGGGTTCCGGCCCCGGATGAGCCATGCAAGGCCTGCATCAGCTCGAGACCGTCATTCTACTCCTCGCCGCGGTCTTGACGCTGACGACCCTGGCTCAGAGGCTGGTGCTTCCCTATCCCATCCTCCTGGTCATCGGGGGGTTGGTCTTGGCCGTCACCCCCGGATTGCCGACGGTCACGCTGAACCCCGATCTGGTGTTCTTGGTGTTCCTCCCCCCCATTCTCTGGGCCGCCGCCTACTTCACGTCCTGGCGTGAATTTCGCCAAAATCTCCGTCCGATTTCCTTGCTTGCCGTCGGGCTCGTCCTGGCGACCACGGCCGCCGTGGCCGCCGTCTCCCATGCCGTCTTGCCCGGCATGGGCTGGGCTGAGGCGATCGCGCTCGGCGCGATCGTGTCCCCTCCCGACGCGGTCTCCGCCACCGCGATCGGGAAGCGGCTCGGGATCCCGCGCCGGGTCGTCACGATATTGGAGGGGGAAAGTTTGGTCAACGACGCGACCGCGCTCGTGCTGTACCGGAGCGCCGTCGCGGCCGCGGCCACGGGAACGTTCAGTATGCCGGACGCCGTGCTGGAATTCCTCTTCGCGGGGCTTGTCGGTATCGCAGCCGGCCTTGTCGTGGCCCAGCTCACTCGACGGGTCCTCCATGTCACGCAGGACAGCTTCACGCAGATCGCCGTGACCTTGGTGGCTCCGTACGTCGCCTGGGTCGTGGCCGAATCGGTCCATGCCTCGGCCGTGCTCGCCTGCGTCGCGGGCGGGCTGTACCTCCGACGGCATTTCAGCGAGGCCGTGGGTCCGGTGACCCGCTTGCAGGCCCGAGTGGTGTGGGATCTGCTCGTCTTTGTGCTCAACGGGTTCATCTTTATTTTGATCGGGCTCGAACTCGCGGCGTTGCGGCAAGCGGTGCCGGGAGGCCGCATCGGCCCGCTGCTTTCGGCGGCCGGCTGGGTTTGTATGGCCGTGGTGTTCGTCCGCTTGATCTGGGTCCCGCTCGCCGCCGTCCTGCCGCGGTGGGCGAGCCCGGCGTTGCGCAAATGCGATCCCATGCCGCCATGGCAGCCGCTCTTTCTCATCGGGTGGACCGGCATGCGAGGCATCGTGACACTGGCGGCCGCTCTTGCGTTGCCTGTCGCCACGGCGAGCGGTGCGCCGTTCCCTTTCCGCGCCGAAATCATCTTGTTGAGCTTTTCGGTGATTTTGGCGACCCTCGTCGTGCAGGGCCTCTCTCTTCCTCCGCTCATTCGCCTCCTGCACCTCTCGGAAGACAACGAGCTCGAACGTGAAGAGATGCTGGCGCGGAGACGTGCAGCGTCGGCCGCCCTCGAGCGGCTGGAATCGTTGGCCGGTCAGCCGTGGGCCCGGAAGTCCCAAGTCGAGCAGTTGCTGTCCTTTTACGGGCGGCGGGTTCAGCGGTTCGCCGGCTCCGATCCCGTGGACGAAGACTGTACCGATGAGGCGCGGGCCTCCTTTCAGCGTCTTCGCCAGGAAGCCATCGCTGCCGAGCGTGAGGCGCTGATTGCGCTGCGCAACAGCGGGGTGATTAGCGACGAAGTGCTGCATCGTCTCGAATACGAGCTCGACGTCGAGGCCGTGCGGCTGAGATTGGGAGGGTAGTGCGGCGGTCTTCCATCCTGTTCGGTTCAGCTGTTCGGCCGAGAGGACGGGTTCACGCCTTGGGGAAAAGATCTCAGGCAAAGGGCGGCGGTCTTCGGCCTATGGACGAACGGCGGCCCGGTCGTCACCGTCGGCTGCACGGGCACGCCACCTCGAGGACCCGATCGTCGCGCACATCACTCGGAAATATCATTACCCGCCTCTCGCGCTGAGCCTCGGCGAAGGGAACGAGACGAGGCGCCACTGGCCTCGCCCGTGATCGCGTTGACGATGCGAGAGCCGATCGGGTACCCTCCCCAGGTTCTCCCACGGCTTTCATCCTCATCTTTTTTGAGGTTGCCATGATGCGTCATCGGGTATCCGTCTCCGTCCTGATCGTTGCGCTCCTGACGGGATTGAGCTGGACCATCAGTCGTGCGGAGCCCTCGTTCGAACAAACCGCGCGCTACATTCTTGAAGTGGTCAAGGCCTTCAGGACCGCCTACGTGCTGCAAGTGGTCGAACACACGCGGGAGGGCGGCACGTCCCCGCGGGAAGAATGGGAAAAGGACCCGCATTTCCTCCCATTGCCCGCTCAATTCGTCAAGGGCGCGGCCGAGCAAGTCGAGGGGCTGGAGATCGGGTTGATCGGCATGACGCCCCTCAATCCCGTCAATCGGCCGAAGACCGAGGCCGAGGCCGACGCCTTGATGCAGTTGGAGAAGGACAGGCAGCGGCGTTTCGTGAGCTTTATCGACGGCGATCAGTTCAAGGCCGTGTCCGCGGATCTCGCCCTCGTGCAGTCCTGCGTGGATTGCCACAATAACCATCCCCGCTCCGCGAGAAAGAATTTCCGGCGATGGGACGTCATGGGCGCACTCGTGGTGCGGCTCAAGCGGGATGTCGAACCGGAAGGATTCTCCCTGCCCGCGGATCCGTCCAAGCGCCCTCCGGGGAAACTCGAGCGCCTGACTCCTCCCCCGACGACGCCTCCGCCCTGGGTGCGGTGATCGGCCCAGGCTTGCCCCCGATCGGCTACTGCAATTGCCCGGTCGACGTGATGAACGATTTCCGGAACAGCGTGACCTTCTCGAGATAGTTGCGCGTCTCTTGGTAGGGCAGCCGCGTACGGAGCTGCTCGTACACGGCGCTCGGCCCCAGGGCGTTGAGCTGACGAACGGCCGCGGCGCGATCGCGGGCGAAGGTCCGCAGCACGTTGCCCGGCCCGGTGTTATAGGCCGCGATCACGCAATACTCCCGCGACACCTGGTGTGCGATTTCGTGAAGCTGGGCGAACGTCAGCACGTTGAGATAGGCCGTCCCGAGCTCGACGTTGTGTTCGGGGTCGAACAGATAGTCCCGTGAGGGAGCGACATCTTGCCCTTTTGCACGGCGGTACGCTTCGCGCCCGCCGCTCGTCGGCACCAATTGCATAAGCCCGTAAGCCGGTACGGAACTGACCGCATAGGGATTAAAGTTGCTCTCGGTCCGGATGATCGCGAACACCAGGCTCGGGCTGATGTTATAGGCCAGCGCGAATCGTTGGACGAGCGGTCGGTATTTCTCCGCCTGTTTTTGAGGAAGGTTCGCGACCATGGCCATCTTCACGAAAGCCGCCGGCTTCGGCGTTCCCTGATGGTCCACGGTCCGCGTCGCGAAGTGCTTGTCGAGCAGATAGGCGGCGAACGATTCGGCGTCGGCCGGCGTGCGGATCGGCTTCCCTTTCTGGTCGAGGACGAGACCGAAGAGGTAGGGCTCCTTCTCGCCGGTGAGAAGGATTTCCTTATCCGAGAACAGGTCCACCGCCCGGGGATCCTGCGGGGTGAGCAGGGTCGTGACGACCGCCTGGTGGAGGCTGTGACGCGGGTTCTGGTCGTCGAGCGTTTCGACCACGATTTCCCCGCGGTCGAAGTCCACGATGGCGCGGCTGCGGTAGTGCTGCGTGTACTTGACGTACTTCTTCCGTTCCGGCAGCTGCACCTCCTTCTGGCCCCACTGTTCGCCGACCTTCCCGGCCAGCGCCTCGTACAGCGCTTGGAACTCGCGCTGCGCGGCCCGCAGGTCCTTGAGGAGACGTTCGGGGTTCTGGGCGTATTCGTCCAGGCGTCGCTTGGCGATGTCCGCCGGGTCCTTGCCCTTCAGCACGTCCACGACGGTTTGTCCGGTTCTGCCGGCCACCGCCCGTTCGCTCGCCGTGAGAATCTTGTCGGTCGATTCGCAGCCGGCCAGCAGGATCAGGCCGGCAAGCCATGCGCATGGGAGCCATGACTGAACGGGGGGCGCGGGGGGCATCGGCGTTGACGAGGAAATCGCGGAGGCCCCGCGCGCGGGACCTCCGTCGCGTGCTTATTGCTTGACGATGTCCAGCAGCTCGACTTCGAAGATCAGCGTGGCCCCCGGCTTGATGACGGGCGGAGAGCCGCGGTCTCCATAGGCGATGTTGGATGGGCAGACGAGCTTGCTCTTGCCGCCCACCTTGATTTGCTGCACGCCTTCCGTCCAACACTTGATCACTTGGTTGAGCGGGAAGGTCGCCGGCTCTCCGCGCTTGACGGAGCTGTCGAACACGGTGCCGTCGATCAGCGTGCCGTGATAGTGCACTTTCACCGTATCGGTGGCTTTCGGCGTCGCGCCTTTTCCCTCCTTCATCACCGTGACGATGGCCCCGGATTCGGTCTTTTTCGCGCCCGGCTCCGCCGCCGCCTTGGCCACGAACGCGGTGCCGGCTTTCTTTTCGACCTCCGCCTGCGCCGCGACACGGGCCTGCTGCAATTGGTTCACTTTCGGCCCGTACGCCTGCAAATCGACTTTCGGGGTCTTCTTGAGCACGCCGTCCGTGAGGCCGGTCCGCACGAACTCCAGCTCGGTTTCGGTCAGCCCAAAGGGCCCCAAGGATTGGCTGATGAGCAGGCCCAGGGCGTACATGGTCTTTTGATCGTCGGTCGTCGGGTCGGCGGCGTGAGACGGCATTGCGGACGCCGTGAGCCACAAGGCCCCGAGGACTATCATCATCGCAACTCGCATGGCACATCCTTTCTGCTAAATGTGACGTGACGGCGCTCACCATATGCCACCCGGGATGGAACCTCAATACCTTTTTCATCCGTCGTTTCGGTTGCACGTGCGGATCGCCGAGGGT
>DASTSI010000157.1:0-2243 GCA_035760745.1 Nitrospira sp.
GAACTATCTCGACGGGTGGACCAAACGGCGCCAGGAAAACGCTCACCGCTATGAGGCCTTGTTCAAGCAGAGCGGGTTGACGGAGAAAGGACGAGTTCGTCTTCCCGAGGCGGTCTACAGGGCATCGGGTCAGAACCACCATCATATCTACAATCAGTTCGTCCTTCGTGTTGAAAAGCGTGACGCCCTCATGACGCATCTCAAGGAAAAGGGGATCGGAGCAGAGATTTATTATCCGGTTCCCTTCCACCTCCAGGAGTGCTTTCGCTACTTGGGGTACAAAGAGGGAGATTTCCCCGAGTCCGAACGAGCCGCGAAGGAAACGGTTGCCATCCCGATCTACCCGGAGTTGACGGAAGGCCAGCAGCAGGAAGTGGTGGACGCGATCAGCACGTTTTACGCCAAATCGAACTGAGCGCGGGCGAGCGAGCCCACGAGCTGCGATGATGCAACAGACCGGCAGAGCGGCCTCTTTGTGGAGAATGCTGTCCCTCTATCGGCTGCGCATGGTTGACGGCATCGTTCAGGATATCAGGCAGCGGTACGTCGGCTCTCTGCTCGGCGTCTCGTGGGCCGTGCTGTTTCCTCTCTTGCAATTGAGCATCTATGCCGCGCTGTACGGGTTTATTTTCAAAGTGCGTCCCTCGGGATTGGGCGAAGCCGGGTATGTCTTATTGGTCTTCTCCGGACTGGTGCCGTTGTTGGCCTTCAACGAGGCGCTGACGGCGGCCACGAGCTCGCTCGCCTCGAACAAGAGCCTGCTCCTGAACACCGTATTCCCGGCCGAACTCATACCGGTTCGCGCCGGGCTCGCGGCTCATGCGCCCAGTCTGGTGGGATTAGCAGTGACCCTGGTCGCCGGCTATCTCTTTGGGAGAACGGGATGGCAGGCGACCCTGCTGGTTCCGGTGTTTTGGGTCCTGCTCCTGATGTTTGCATTGGGAATCGGGTGGGTCTTGTCGCTGTTGTCGTTGGTCGTGCGGGATATTCAGCACGGCATCGGGCTCGTCATCATGCTGATGGTCGTGCTGAGCCCGTTTGCCTATACGCCGGACATGGTTCCGTCGGCCATGAAGCCCCTCGTCTACTTGAATCCGCTCTCGTATTTCGTCCTCACGTTTCAGCAAATCATTTGCTATGGAACGTGGCCCGATCCGGTCGTGGCCCTCGTTGCAGTCGCCCTGGGGTTGGCGGCCATCATGGTCGGCTTTACGTTCTTCCAGCGCTCCAAGCATGTCTTCTTCGACTATGCATGACCCTGTCGCGGTACGCATGCGAGGCATTGCGAAGACGTACCGGCTGCACGGCAGCCTCGGAGATCAATTGATCGATGTGCTCGGACTCGAGCACCTCGGCATCAGGACGAGGCACCCCTCGAAGGAGTTTTCGGCTCTGCGCGACATCTCGCTCGACATCCCGGCGGGGGAGCGGATCGGAATTATTGGGAGAAACGGCGCAGGCAAGACGACCTTGCTCAAGCTCATCTGCGGCAATTTCGCCCCGAGCCGGGGCTCCATCCAAGTCAACGGGACCGTACAAGCGCTGATGAATATGGGGCTGGGCTTTCACCCCGAGTACACCGGTCGCGAAAACGTCGAAGCCGCATTGCTCTACAACGGCCTTGATCGCGGCGAATACCTCAAGGCGGTCGAGCAGATCATTGAGTTTTGCGAACTCGGAGAATTTCTTGATCAGCCGTTCAAGACCTATTCGCTCGGCATGCAGGCTCGGCTGATGTTTGCGGCCGCGACGGCGGTGAAACCCGACATTCTGATCGTGGATGAGATTTTGGGAGCCGGCGACGCGTACTTCGTAGCCAAGTCGAAACGGCGAATACAAACCCTCATCAACTCGGGGTGCACGCTGCTTCTGGTATCTCATTCGATGGAACAGATTCTGGAGATGTGCAGCCGGGTCGTCTGGCTCGATCAGGGAAAGATCCGTATGCAGGGCGAGGCGTTCCTCGTCGTCAAGGCGTACGAAGAATTCGTCCATGGATCCGTCGATGGAACATCAACGCCCGGACGATGGAACGGTGAAAATGGAAGCGCTGGACTTCAAGAAGCAGATGCACGCAAGCTGTCGGGTGCCGTATCTCCGATAGGGGGCAACGGAGGACAGCATCCTCCTCATCTGCAGCAGCCAGCATTCCGCCCGAACGGAGACCCGATCGATCTGCCGGACGTGTCCTTCGCTGCAGGCCGGGAGTACCGGTTCGAGGCGTCAGGCGGCATCTCCAGATG
>DASTSI010000158.1:0-14458 GCA_035760745.1 Nitrospira sp.
TTGCCGGGGAGACACTGGTATGCCGTCGAGATCGTCGGCGACTCCTCAAGAGACGGCCCCGGGCCTCAACGAAGTGGAGGAGCATAGCTCCATCGTGAACGCGGTTTGTTGCGAATTCCGAATGTGAAGATGCCACACTCACCATTCACCGTTGCGAAGGTGCCGCATGCCTAAACCCAAGCCGGCTCCACTACGAGAGCGAGACATCACGCGGCACATCGCCCGCGAGTACTACAAAGAGTTCGACCAACTGATTGAAAGCGACGTCATCATCGTCGGTGCCGGGCCGTCGGGACTGATCTGTGCTCGCGATCTCGCGGACATGGGATTCCGGACCGTCATCGTGGAACAGAGCTTGGCGCTCGGCGGGGGGTTCTGGCACGGCGGCTATTTGATGAACAAGGCCACCATTTGCGCCCCGGCGCAGAAAATCCTCGAAGAGATCGGTGTGCCGTGCAAGAAAGTGAAAGACTGCGAGGGCATGTACATCGTCGACCCGCCCCATGCGACCGGTGCCCTTATTGCGGCGGCCTACAAGACGGGAGCCAAGGTCCTCAACTTGACGCGGGTCGTGGATCTCATTCTGCGCCGAGACGGCGTGCTGGAAGGTGTCGTCGTCAACAACACGACCGCGGAAATGGCCGGACACGATATCATCCACGTCGATCCGATCGCGCTGGAGAGCAAGATCGTCGTGGATGCGACAGGACACGATGCCGTCGTGGTCAGCCTGCTGCACAAACGCAACCTCTATACGCCGGTTCCGGGAAATGGAGCCATGTGGGTGTCGAGATCGGAAGAAGACGTCATGGACCACACGGGGGAGGTCTATCCCCATTGCTTCGTGATTGGACTGGCCGTTGCCGCCGTGCACGGCACGCCCCGCATGGGCCCCGCGTTCGGGTCCATGCTTTTATCGGGACGATACGGGGCCGAATTGATCAAAAAGAAACTCAAGCAAGAGTAAACCGGACGATGCCGACCAATCCGCGTCTAGGGCGCAGACTTCAGTGATCATCAAGACCTCTGCCTTGCGCCTCTGGTGACCATGGACGTCCAGGACTTCTTGATACAAGGCGAAGGCCGCGAAGAAGACAAGCGGGAAGCCTGGAGTCTATTCCAACAGGCGTATGAGAAACAGATGAAGGGTGAACTGGAGGAGGCGGTCTCGCTGTACAAACAGTCGCTCGCCGCCCACCCGACCGCCGAAGCCCATACGTTCCTCGGATGGACCTACAGTTTCATGGGACGCCTGAACGAGGCGATCGAAGAGTGCCACCGTGCCATCGAGCGCGACCCGGAATTTGGAAATCCTTACAACGATATCGGCGCATACCTCATCGAAAAGGGGGAATTCGACGAGGCGATTCCCTGGTTTCAGAAGGCGATGCGCGCGAGGCGGTACGAAAGCCCCGCTTTTCCTCATTTGAACCTGGGCCGAGTCTACGAGAAGAAGGGAAACTGGACGGAGGCGCTTGAATCCTACAAGCGGGCCTTGGCGCTGAACCCCGAGTACGTGCTCGCCAAGAAGTCGCTCGGCCGATTGATCAGCATGCTGAATTAAACGGCTCAACACTTAGTCGAAATCGCTATGACGGCCCCGACCGACACCACGCAGGATCCCCGCACTGAACCGCCGCGTCGCAAGACGATTCTCGTCGCCGTCACGGATATCTTCTTCTACACCAAGATCCGGGATGCCCTCCGCAACGACTACCGCCTTGATCGCGCCCGCTTTCAGCCCGACGTGGCGGAAAAAACGGCTCTCGCGCCTCCTTCGGCCGTCGTCCTCAACATGAACGACGACGTCATCAATGCCTTTCAGGTGCTCGAGTTTCTCAAGCGGAACGACGAATTGAAGAGCGTGCCGGTGCTGGCCTTCGCAAACCACGAAGAAGTGGACACCTGGAATCGGGCAAAGGCGCTGGGCGTGACGAAGATCGTGTCTCGCAATGAGTTTTCATCCAGAACCAAATCTCTCGTCGATGAAATGTTGTCGCATGATGCTTGACGTCCTGCTTGGTGAGCGACGGAATGAAGCAATCGCGATTGCATAGTCAGCACGCCGCTCTCGGCGCGAGCTTCGAAGAGTCCGCGGGATGGGAGATGCCCGCGGATTATGGCGATGCCGCTGCGGAATATCGGACCGTGCGGGAATCGGTCGGCCTGGCGGATCTCTCCCCTCGCGGCAAGCTTCGTGTGACAGGCGAGGACCGGGTAAAATGGCTCCAGAGTGTGATCAGCAACGACATCCTCCCGCTCCAGCCGGGACAAGGCCGCTACTCGAGCTTCCTCACGCACAAAGGCAAGATGCTCACCTACTTCCGCCTCTATATCCAGGCCGACGCCGTGATGATCGAGGATGTTGGAGAGATCGGAGACTCGACGTACGGAGCGCTGAGGAAATTCCTCCTCTACGGCACCAAGGCCAAGCTGGAGAATTGTCGGGACAGCTGGGGCCTGCTCTTGGTCAGCGGGCCGAACGCCGCCGCCGTGATCAAGACGGCGTTCGGAAGCGACGTCGCGCATCTACAGCCGATCAACTTCATCTCCGCCACGATCGGTGGTCAGACGGCGCTGCTGATCCGGACGGAAGAAACGGGCGAGCCGGACTACGAAGTGCTCATTCCCGTGGACGGGCTGGCGACCGCCTGGGACCGTCTGATGCAGGCCGGCCACCCCTACCGCATCAGGCCGGTGGGCAGCCAGGCGCGCGAGGCGCTCCGGATCGAGGCCGGTATCCCGAAAGCGGGACCTGATCTCAACGAAGAAATCGTTCCGCCTGAGGCCAACCTCGAGGGAAAAGCCTTCAGCCTCAGCAAGGGTTGCTACCCCGGGCAGGAGGTGGTGGCCCGCATGGACACGTATGGGAGTGTCCGCCGCAGCATGGTGGGGCTGCTGGTGAAGGACGACAGGCTCCCGCCCCACAAGACGAAGCTCTTCAGCGGCGATCGAGAAGTGGGCTGGATCAGCAGCGCGGCGAAGTCGCCCACGCTCGGGATTATCGCCCTCGGATTTCCCCTGCGGGACTTCAGTAAGCCGGGCACGGAGCTCACCATCGACCTTGGCGGCACCCGCCTCCCCGCCACCGTGCAGGCGTTGCCCTTTTCCCGCCCGGAATAGTTTGCGATGGTCATGACCGTTCAAATGGTCATGACCGTTCAATTGGCGGCGATGCTCGTGACCGCCGTCGCGGGTGGGCACACCTGCTCGAGCGCCCCGGCAAAATTCGCCTGTCGCCGGAGGAGTACCTTACCGTGTAGCAATGGGCCTTCGTCGCGATCGCGGGCATCGGAGCATTGATTGCGAGTGCGGCCTTGGCAACTCTCCAACGAGGAAGCGGCAGGCTACCATTTCGCCCTCGGCGCAACCTGATGCACCGCGCTCACAGCCTGGTTAACTTTTCGCCTTGACCTACCCAGCGAATCAGATGACGCACAATTGGACGAATGGGAACGACTCCACCGCCAGTGGGAGTATTCGCATGCCACGGGAGCCCTCCTCTCTATGACTGCTCTCGCTATGCAGACGCTCTCCGTGATATTCCACGATCGCTGAATTCAACGTGCCCCCGCTCGCGACACCATGACGACGCAGTACTACACGGCGTGTAGCCTGGACGGGTTTCTTGCCACCGAGGATGATTCGCTTGAATGGCTCTTCCAGCTTGGCAATGTGGACGACACGAGCTATCCGGCGTTCATCAGGCAGGTGGGTGCGCTTGCGATGGGATCTTCTACTTATGAGTGGATGCTCCGGCACGTCGTGAAGGCTCACACCGGCGAAGGGTGGCCCTATGCGCAGCCGACATGGGTGTTCTCCTCGCGATCGCTGCCGAACGTCGCGCACGCGGACGTGCGGTTCGTGCGCGGTGATGTATGGCCCGTGCATGAGCAGATGCGGCAAGCGGCCGGTGCGCAGAACATCTGGTTGGTGGGCGGAGGGGACCTGGTCGGCCAGTTCTATGACGTGGGCCTGCTGGACGAGATCATCGTGCAGATCGGATCAGTGACACTCGGCGCCGGCAAGCCGCTGCTGCCCCGCCGCATTGCCTTTCCCCCGCTGACGTTGACATCCGCTCGCGCCGTCGGTCCGGGGTTCGCCGAGTTACGGTACCAAGTGCCGGCGAAAACCTGAGCGACATCCACGCCTGAAACCCGGTGGAAGGAACACCGGGGAGCGGAGTAGGCTGTGACTATGGACATGCGGCTCTCCCCGGCTGAAATGGAACGGGCCTATCTCGGGCGGGACTCCTGCTACGACGGGCTTTTCGTCGTCGCCGTACGCAGCACCGGCATTTTTTGCCGGCCCACCTGTCCGGCGCGAAAGCCGCTCCCACGGAACGTCGAGTACTTTCGTAGCGCGCAGGCAGCGCGCGCCGCGGGCTATCGTCCCTGCAAACGCTGCCGGCCCTCAGAGCCGGACGATCGACCGCCATGGGCGGCGGCCCTGCTGACCGACGTCGAACGCGATCCCTGGATGCGGATTGCAGAGGACGACTTGAATGCGCGAGGGATCGACCCGAGTACCGTTCGCCGCTATTTTCGGCGTCGGTTTGGCATGACGTTTCACGCCTATGCGCGCGCACGGCGGCTGTCGGCCGCATTGCAGATGATCCGCGAAAACGGGTCGCTGGATGCAGCGGTGTATCAGAGCGGGTACGAGTCCCACAGCGGCTTCCGCGACGCGTTTGCCCGAACGTTTGGAAAGCCTCCGGGCCAATTCCGGCACGTGGGATGCGTGTTGCTGTCCTGGCTGCGCAGCCCGATCGGTCCGCTCGTCGCCGGCGCGACGAGCGACGGCATCTGTCTGCTCGAATACGCCGATCGGCGGAGGCTTGAGGCCCACTTTGCCGTCCTCGAAACGCTGCTCAATGCGCCGATCGTTCCCGGATCCAACCGGCACATCGACAGGCTGCACGATGAGCTTGCGCGATACTTCGAGGGCTCTTTGAGAAATTTTTCCGTGCCACTGGTCTATCCCGGCACGGCGTTTCAGCGACGGGTGTGGCAGCAGCTTCTCGCGATCCCGTATGGAGAGACGCGCTCCTATGAGCAGATCGCGGTCGCGGTCGGGGCGCCGACCGCCGTGAGGGCGGTGGGGCGGGCCAATGGACTCAACCGCATTGCGATCGTCATCCCCTGCCACCGCGTGATCAATAAGGATGGCAAGCTGGGCGGCTATGGAGGCGGGCTTCGGCGGAAGGAGTATTTGCTCGAACTCGAACGGTCGTTCGGCGCAGGAACTGCTGCGGCAACAGGCATGGCCGCTGAAACAGGCATCGACTCCAGGCGGGCTGTCCGACGCTGAGGACCGGCTCAGCGTTCCGGGTTGCGGGCCCCGGACACGGCCCGCGCGAAGTCCAACAGGCTGGCACGCTCGGCGTCATCCAGCGCGAGCAACAAATGGGTTTCTTCGGCATGCATCAGCCGGAGACTCAGGAACGGCTCCTCGCGCCGTTTTTCGCGGTTCTCCCACATCGCATCGATGACTTGAACTTTGTCCAGTTGCGCGACCGAGACGATGTCGTATCGGAAATAGGCATCGCCGATGACCATGTCGAACAGCACATTTCCCGCGGTCAGCAGCAACACGTTGAACCGCCCTTGATCTTCGTAACCTTCCGGCAGGAACCGATTGATGTGGCACAGTGCGACCTTGCGATCGCCCAAGGCCGACCGAATCTTTTCCTTGAGCGCGGGATAGTCGATCTGCAGCGCGCGCTCGTCCGGGCTCGTGGCCGAGACCGCCGCCGCTCGCGTTTTTTCAAAGACTTCATCCGCCGACATCAACCCTGCCATGTCTGTCATCCCTCCACGTTGACCGATGTTGCTCACGCGCACGGTAGGCCCGAATCACTCCGACGAGCCCCAAGCCCGCCCATGCGAATTCCAGGAGAATGAAGCCTGCTCGCTGATCGACGATCGCGACCACGCCGAGCAGGAGAGAACCCACGATGTTGAGAGCGAGATAGCCTGCATGCAACTCCCGCCAAATTCCTCCCTGATTCAGCCCATAGGCGGTCAACACCATCAGGGCGCCAATCACGGAGAGGATCTGCCAGAGCATCACTCACCCTCATCTGGACTCCTGCAAGAGGGAGGTACCGTACCTGCTTGGAGGACGCGATTGCAAGCCCCGGCGCCACCGCTACTCCGCCGTGAGCCGATGTGAGAACTTCCTGTTCCCTGCATCGTCCAGGAACGCCACGTCGCAGGTCTTGGCAGTAATGTGCACGACTCCGAAGTTGAAGTACCCGCCGTCGTTGAAGAACGTCGTGGGGTGCAGCTCGGGACTCGGCGGAGTCAACCGTCCCGGCCGGGCCGAAAGAGGGCCCGCGACGAATTCGTAAAAATCGGTCTTCCCGTCGCCGTCGGGATCGTAGGCGTTCGCTTGAAGATAATGGACGTCGCCGGCAAGGAACACGACGTTCTTCAGCCTGTGCTTCAGGATCGCGTCCACGATGACGCGCCGCTCGCGTTCGAACCCCGTTCCGTCAGGCCCTCCCGACCAGCCATCGAACCCCGGATACAAGATATTTCCGCCCTTGGGTATGGAGAGCGGTACGCTAGTGACCACCAATTTCCATGTGGCTGTCGACGAGCGGAGACCGTCCAGCAACCAGGTCAACTGCGCTGCTCCGAGCATGGTCTTGTCCGGGCCGTCACGGTCCGAGTTCCGACTGCGGTACTGTCGGGTATCGAGCAGGAAGAGTTCAAGGTCCGCGCCGTAGCGGAATCGCCGGTACATCCGGTGGGGATCGGCGCTGTCGATCCGGATGGGCCAATACTCGCGCAGCGCCTGCCGCCCCGCCGTCATGAGGCCTTCGAACGGCCCCGAGAAGTTGTCCTTCACTTCATGGTCATCCCAGATCACATAGAACGGCGTGCTCCGAAGCAGGCGTTGCAACGCGGCCGATCCACGCTGATACCGATGCTTGGCTCGATATTCGGGCAGAGTCGTTGCGACAAAGTCGGCCCCGGGCACGTTCGGAGGAGCCGGACAGACTCCGTCGGCATAGATCGTATCGCCAAGAAAGAGGAAAAAGTCGGGATGCTGTGCCTCGATCACGTCGAAGATCGGATACCCCGCCTCACCCTGGCGGCATCGCTCCTGGCCGCCCAGGTCGCCGCTCCAGGCAAATGTGACCGGGACCGATCGGCTCTCTTCCGGCAGGGTCGTGAATTCCCCCGATGCGGCGAGGGCGCGGGCGTCCAATCCGGAAGCCCGAGACGGCACATCGACCAAAACCCGGTATCGGTAGCGGGTCCAAGGAGTGAGTCCTTCGAGCGGGATCGACAGGGTAAAGTCGGTGTAGGGCCCCGTGACGATGACCGGGCTCCGGAAAGCGGCTGATTGAACTGAGGCGAGAGACGATGAGGCATTCGAGGCTTCGACGGAGGCCCACTCGATCTGCACGGCTTTGGCTCCCTCGGTCCGAAGCCAGAGGACGGCTGAGCGACCGGTCACGTCCCCGATGGCCGTCCCGTAGGGCAGGAGCTGTTCTCCGGCGGGTGATGTGCCGACAAAGGGACTGTCCGCCGGCAATTCCTCGCGAGAGGCCAACGTGCAACTCACCGTGAAGCCGAACGTGAAGACGACGAAGGCGAGCAAGCGCAGCCACAGCATTACGAGAGTGACTTACCCGGAACGAAGAGAGCCGTCAAGAGCAAGGAGCGAAGCCGGTTGCAAACTCGAAGGTCTGTCTTGCATACTATGACGGTCGGAAGGAGAGCGTATGAACGATCTCAAATGCGTGATCCAGGGCTGCCAGGGCAAGGTGTATGCGCCGGCCGGCACCCAAAGCGTCTGCAGGGAGCATTTCCTGAATTTCCTCGCCTGGCGCCGACGGAAGGGCCCGCACATGTTTACGACGTATGCCGGCCTCTCGATGGAGCAGCGGGACGCCATCGTCGCGGAATGGCAACAAACGATTACCCGCACCGATGTTCCGACGGCTCCGAAGCCCTGACGCCCGTTCCGCTGCCACCCGCTACTCCTCGCAGTAACACCTGGTAAGCTGTCGCGTCGCGATGTACGTCAGGTTATTGGTGTATCGGGTGAAGCCCTTCTGCCTGCTAAAGAGACGCAGCAAGCAGTCTGAAGATTTCCGCTGAACGAAGAAGCCGTAGTCGGCACCGGATGACGACGAGACCAGGAACGGTCTGGGGCCAAATGACCCGGTGCCGAGCATGACCGCGACCGACTGGGAGAGGTGGTCTGCGATGTCCGGCTTCTCCCCTTCATTCGTCAAGATTTCGGTCATAGCCTCCACGAACGTTTGCCGGCAGTTCTCGTCGGTAAGAGAGGTAAGCTGCGCCACGGTGGTGCAGCCGACGGTGAGAAGGAGAACCGCCCACAACAAGGGACGCAGCATCCGTAAGGCCCGGCGGGGCGCCGTCACGTCAACCTGCATCACGGGCCAGCCGGCAGGCCATCCCTCCACCTATCCCACGACCGCGCTGCCATGATGATGGATTATCAACCACTCGTCGCCCACCAGCTCGAAGATGTTCGTCGCGAGAATGCGGGCCTGCTGTGGCTCTTCAGACTGCTGGCTGGTGATGTTCTCGACGCAGATGACCCACGCCATGTCCCCGGCAACCTGGACCATCACTTCCGTGAGGTCGAATTTCATCGAAAAGGTATTGTTGAAGATCAACACCCAGGAGTCCCGAACTGAGGGCCATTCGGAACGGAGGGTCCAGCCGGGATGGATGCAGGTGACGTAATCGAAATGCGCCCACACCTCGTCCATCTTGGCGATGTCGAGCGATTCAAACGCTTCGTAGAACCGGTGGTTGGCCCTCGTGACTTCTTCGATACGCTGCTCAATCACGCCTGCGCCTCGCTCTTGGAGCGGCTATCATACTGAAAAACGGCTCGTCCGGGCGAGGGAAGCCTCTCGTTGCTTCAGCCGCGAGCCAAGGAGGCCGTCTGGCGATGCACCAGCCAGACGCCGCCGAGGATCAGCGCGATACCCGCGAGCTCGATCGGTCCGACCGGCTCCTTCAAAATCATCGCGGACAGGACCACCGCGGCGACGGGGGTCAGATTGCCGAACACCGAGGCCCGCGAGGGGCCGATGCCCTTGACCCCGAATAACCAGGCCTGTTGGGCGACGGCCGTGGCAAAGATGATCAGATAGGCCAGCGCCAGCCAGTCGGCGACACCGACCGATTCAAAGCCCGCCTGCAACGCTTTTTGATCGGTCCACAACAAGGGGATCTGCAGCAGCGTGGCGACGAGCAACGTGGTCCAATTCACCATGAGCGGGGAGAGCCGCTCCATCAACGTCCGGCTGCCGATGCTGTAGAGCGCCCAACTCACGACGCCGAGAAAGACCAAGAGTCCGCCGATCAGGGGCTCCTCTCCGGCCACTTGGAATCCCGCCACCGAGACCAGACCGACCCCCGCAAACGACAAGAGGCTCCCCATCCACACGGCCCGAAGCGGGACATCCTGAATAAGCAGCGCCGAAAGCAAAGCCGTGACTACCGGGGAGGATCCGATGATGACGCCGGCCACCGCGCCGCTGACGTACTTCAGCCCGATCAGGATCAGCAAGTGATTGCCTAATACGCCAAGACCCAGCAGGCAGAGGGTCCGAAGATCGGCCGGGGTCGCAGCGCCGAGTGTGCCTTCCTGGATGAACCAGGTCATGAGCAGGATGAGAAGGCCCCCAATGTCCCGAAGGACCGACGCTTCGACGGCGGAGAATCCGCTGAGGGCAAGCTTCTGCGCGACGATTGAACCGCCCCACAAGATGGCGGCTGCAATGACCGATCCGTACGCCAAGCCAGTCGAAGACCGCATGAGGCGATGGGATACAATCTCCACGCGCAAGCGTCAAGCCCATTTCGAACCGGCGGGAGGAAGTCCGGTTCAATGCATGTACAGCCGTACCGCCCTGGCGACGTCCCAAGTCGACAGTGGGCACTGGTGGCAGACGGCGGTCCTACGATTGCTTCCGGACGAGAAGGATGCCGTCCCGTACGGTAATCAGCACGGACGACACAGCGCGGTCCTGCGAAACCATGCGATTCAATTCTTGAATGGTCGTCGTCCGCTCGTCGGGAGCCGGAGACTTCAACACTTCGCCGTCCCAGAGGACATTGTCGATCAGCATCACGCCACGGGCGGCGAGGAGCTCGAGGCCGCGGCGGTAATAGTTGATGTAGTTTGTCTTGTCGGCGTCGATGAAAATGACGTCGAACGGTCCGGCGAGACGCGACATGGTCTCGAGCGCGGGTCCCATCCGAAGTGAGATCTTTCGGCCGTGTGCGGAGCGGGCAAAGTACCGGCGGGCGATGGCGGCCGCCTCGGCGTCGATGTCGCACGTCACGACCTCTCCATCGTCGGGAAGGGCTTCCGCGAAACAGAGCGCGCTATAGCCCGTGAACGTTCCGATCTCCAGCACGCGACACGCGTGAACCAACTGGGTCATCATCTTGAGAAACGCGCCTTCCAGCGGCCCGACGAGCATCTGCGGCGCCTCCATGCTCCGATACGTCTCTTCCCGCAGCGATCGGCACACTTCGGATTCCGCCGTTGAATGCTGTTCCGCATAGGCTTCGATGTCGGCGGGGACTAAGCTTCTCATAGCGGTTCCCTTTCCGTTTGAAAACACACCGGTCGGATCGTACACTGCATACAGAAGCAAGACCAGCGGGATCTACAGAGAGGGGAGCGTGAAAACCTTGAAGCATCTGGAAGCGCTGACGACCCGGCTGGGCGAAATTTACCGGATTAACAGCGCCGCGTCGGTACTCTCCTGGGACCAGGAAACCTATATGCCGGCCGGCGGCGGGGTGGCGAGAGCCGAGCAAATCTCCACGCTCCAAGGACTCGCTCATCAAAAGCTGGTCTCAACAGAGACGGAACAACTCCTCGGCACATCGATCGACCTCGAGACCGGAATTCCCCTCGATCACGACGGCGATCTGTGGGATGAGCCCTCCCAATCGCTCCTGCGTGAAGTGTGGCGGGATTACAGCCGCGCGAAAAAATTGCCTTCGGACTTCGTCATCCGATTGAGCAAGGAGTGTTCTCTCGCCCAACAGGTTTGGGCCGAAGCCAAAGAAGCGAACTCCTTCGCGCAGTTCCTTCCGAACCTCCGCACCGTGCTCACGCTGAAGCGTGAAGAGGCGGGATACCTCGGATATGCCGGCTCGCCGTACAACGCGCTGCTGGACGTCTACGAACCGGGGTCGACGATTGCCGGGCTGCGGCCGGTGTTTGCCCAGCTGAAAGCGCGTCTCGTTCCCTTATTGAATCGAATCCAGAACAGTCCGGTGCAGATCGACGATCATATCCTCACGCAGGCGTACGACACGGCCAGACAATTGGAGTTCGGCCGTGTGGTCCTGATCGCGATGGGATACGACTTCGAGCGAGGCCGTCTCGATCTCTCGGCCCATCCGTTCACGACGTCGTTTCATCCGACCGACGTGCGCGTGACGACACGGGTCCATGAGCACGATCTTCCTTCCTGTCTGTTCAGCTGCATTCACGAAGGCGGTCACGGCCTCTACGATCAAGGGCTTGATCCCCGATACTTCGGCACGCCGCTGGGCGAGTCGGTCTCGCTCGGAATCCACGAGAGTCAATCACGTCTGTGGGAGAACTGCGTGGGGAGATCTCGTGCCTTCTGGCGGTTCTTTTATCCGCTGCTCCAACAGACGTTCCATCATCAACTGCGCGCCGTGGACATGGAACGCTTCTACGCGGCCATCAACCGGGTGAAGCCTTCGTTCATCCGGGTGGAGGCCGACGAATTGACGTACAATCTCCACATCATGCTGCGCTTCGAGATCGAACAGGATCTTATCGAGGGGCGAGTCAATGCCGACGATTTACCGGAGATCTGGAACACCCGCATGAAGGAGTACCTAGGCATCGTGCCGCGGACCGATGCCGAAGGCGTCCTCCAGGACGTCCATTGGTCGTTCGGGGCGTTCGGCTATTTCCCGACGTACACGCTCGGCAATCTCTATGCCGTGCAATTTTACGATCAGGCGAAGCTCGAAATTCCGCACCTCGAGGACGAGATCGCGGCCGGCCAGTTGTCAGTGCTGCGGCGCTGGCTCGAGCAGAAGATTCATCGATGGGGCCGCATGTTCACGCCCGAACGACTCTGCCAGCGCGTCACCGGAACGAGCGTGAGTCCAGAACCCTTCCTTCGGTACGTCGAGCGAAAGTACGGAGAGCTGTACAAGCTGTAGCCGGGCAATCCGATCCCTTCTCCCCACTCGGCTATCGTTTCTTGCCTTTCATGCGCCTTCTGCCGGCTCTGACGCTGTCCCGACTCAATACCCCATCGCCTGATTCAATTTCATGAGAACCGCGGGAGTGAGGGTGAATTCGCTCTGCACCTCGATACGGGAAGGGACGAGTAGCGTGGTGTGGAAGACGATATCGCGTATGGGGATTTTGAATTCCGGATCCTGCGGCGTGGTGAGCTCCACAGCCTCAACGGCGTTGGTGATGGCGCCGCTGTCGAGCCCGCCGTACGTGGCGACCACGGCTTTGAGGATGTCAACGATCTTCTCGTTCGTGTCCACGCCCTGTATGCCCTGTTCGAGCAGCGGAATGACCTCGTCCCTCGCCTGGTCCGACACACTGAAGTTTTCCACCCGCTCTCGCCGCCGAAGGGACGTCAAGTCGTTATCCAGGTCCTTGCTGAAGGCGCCGTACGCGAAGCGGAAGAATTCAAAGTGGAATCCCTTGAACCCCTTTCCAAACATTTGGAGCTCGCACAGAAAGCACAGTTGTTGAAGCTTTACGTCGCTCAGCAGTCCGTACGGTTCTGCGACCAGCAACAGATACAATAATAGGGCCCTGTCGACCGTGATTTGCGGTGGTTGGCGCACGGGCAGTGTCCTGGTGTGAGCTGGCAGCTGACTATAGATGGCGGGGCTCCACAGCGTCAAATCGACCCTCTTGACGCCGGGCACCTGGTTTTGTTTCTAATGAATTCCTGTCCGGAGATCCCGCAGATGGCCTCTAGCAAGAACAGTAAGGAAATGGAGACCTTGAAAGAGCACCTCGCGAAGCATCAACTGAAGCTCACCCGGCAGCGCGAGCTGATCCTCAATGCCTTTCTCAGGCAGGAGCATATCACCGCGGAAGCGATGTACCACCAGTTGGCCAAAACGGATCCTCATCTCGGTCTCGCCACAATCTACCGGACTTTGAACCTGTTTTGCGACGCAGGCTTGGCCCAAGCGAGACACTTCGGCTCACAAACGCAATACGACAATGTCTCGCATAAGGGGCACCACGACCACCTCATCTGCACGGGATGCGGCAAGATCGTCGAGTTTGAAAACTGCGATATCGAGCGACTGCAGGAAGAGGTGGCCACCCGCAACGGCTTCACTATCCAAACGCATAGGCTGGAACTCTACGGACTGTGCTCCCGCTGTCATCATTGACCCGCCACCCTGCTTTTTAGTATCATTTTGAGATAGCTTATCAATTTCAACTAAAGGAATACCGTGATGATCCGTCTCATTCGTCGGTTCAGCGGGCTGAGGGCCTTCGTTCACGGTCTGGCGCTGCTCGTCTCGTGTAATGTCGCCGCCATCCCCCTTCAACAGGCTCTCCTCCCTGCTGCTGACAAGATAACCGTGTACTCGGGACGCTCCGAGCGGCTCATCAAACCGGTCCTCGACGAATTCACGGCAAAGACCGGTATTCAGGTGGATTTGCTGTCATCAGGGACGACGGAATTGGTCAACCGGCTCAAGGCCGAAGGCGACCGAACGGCCGCCGACGTCCTCATTACCAATGATGCCGGAAGTCTGGAACTGGCCAGAGCGGCCGGGTTGTTTCGGCCGTTGAATATGCGCGAGGTGGAGCGGGCGATCCCCTCTCAATTTCGGGCCCCGGACAATTCTTGGGTGGGGCTCTCGGGGCGGTTCTGGATCATCGTCTACAACAAGACCTTGGTGAAGCCGGAGGCCCTCAAATCGCTTCTCGATCTGGCGGATCCAAAGTGGAAGGACAAGATCGCAATTCCCAACTCCGGAAGCGAATATCTGCAGGCCGGCGTCTCTGTCATCAAAGCCACTTATGGCGATGCCAAGACGAAAGAGTTTCTCCAAGGATTGAAGGAGAATGCCGGCAGCCAGGTGTATCAGAAAAGCTCTCAGATCGTCGACGCGGTGGCCAAGGGGCAGGTTGCCCTCGGTATCGTCAATCACTATTACGTCTACCGCCACCTGTTGACGCAGCCGTCTGCGCCAATCGCAGTGTTCATGCCCGATCAACAAGAAGGCGGCATGGGAGCGATCATGAACGTGACGGGCATCGGCATACTGAAATCGGCCAAGCATCTCGACAGCGCGAAGCTGCTCGTCGAATTCCTCGTGGCTCAAGCAGGCCAGAAACTGTTTGCCGACCTCGACAAGGAGTATCCGCTCCATCCGGACGTGAAAGCAGACCCCTCGCTGGT
>DASTSI010000159.1:0-9143 GCA_035760745.1 Nitrospira sp.
TCCACGGCCTGATAGTTGACGAGGCAGCCGGAGAACAGTGCGACTTTGCGGACTCGATCCTTGGCGCCAGGCGGCTGCTTGCGCCGGGCAAACCATGCGGGGAACGTCTCTTTCGAGAACGGCAGAATATGCCGGTCGCGGTGCACCCCGATCCACTCACCCACCAACCGAACGGGACGGCTCGCGAGCAGGCGATTGGTAAGCGCTGCGGTAGCCGCGCCAACGGCGCCGATCAAATCCGTTTTCGTCAGCAGGCGATCCCGCCAAGGCACGCCACGCTCGACAGCCAGGCGTTTTTTCCAGAGTGTCATGAGCTGAGGAAAATCCAGATCATACTGATGCGGCGGTGTATAGGGACAGTGGTTGAAACAGAGCTTGCAGTAGTAGCACTGGTCGACGACGCGATGATGGTCGGCCGGCGTCAGCCTGCCGACATCTCCTTCGGACGCGTCGATTCGATCGAGGAGTGTCGTGAACGAAGGACACAGGTTGAAACACCGGCGGCACCCGTCGCAGATCTCATAGATCCGGAGGCTCTCCTTGTCCAACTGCTTGGGATCGACGGCATGGAGGAGGCTGAGATGTTTCATCGGCGGAGGGAACGAGGCACGAAGAGCCGGATCCATTGGCGATCAGCCTTCAACTCCGCCGGATTCAGCGTTGTCGGCCGATCGCCGATGGACGGCAGCCCTCTTAGCCTTGTTTGAGGCTATCCAGCCCTTTCTGGAACCGGTTGGCATGGGACCGCTCGGCCTTGGCCAACGTTTCGAACCATTCCGCCAACTCCGAAAATCCCTCATCCCTGGCCGTCTTGGCCATTCCAGGATACATCTGCGTGTATTCGTACGTTTCCCCTTCAATCGCCGACTTGAGATTGGCTTCCGTATTGCCGATCGGCACGCCGGTGGCCGGATCGCCGACTTCCTTTAAGAAGTCCAGATGGCCGAACGCGTGGCCCGTTTCCGCTTCTGAGGTATCCCGAAACAGCCCCCCGACATCGGGGTACCCTTCGATATCCGCGCGGCGAGCGAAGTACAGATAGCGGCGGTTGGCTTGCGACTCCCCGGCGAACGCATGTTTGAGGTTTTCGTGACTCTTCGTCCCCATCAGACTCTTGGCCATTCTCGCCTCCTTCTTGTCTATATGCGAAGATCCTCGACGACTCCCGATAGCCCGGCCCTAAGATAGCCCAGCCCTCCTCGACGGTTCAACCGCTTCTACGGTCGGTAAAACGGCAATTCGTCGTCTATTTCACGCAAGGTCCGGAACGCACGGTCCTTCGGCGACAAGATGGGATCCGAGACGGGCCAGGGGATGGCCAACTGCGGATCATCCCATCGGATTCCCCGCTCATCCTTGGGCGAATACAGTTCGGTGCATTTGTACAAAAATGCCGCCGTCTTGCTGATCACGCAGAATCCGTGCGCGCAGCCCGGCGGAATGTAGAGCTGTCGCAGATTGTCAGACGATAATTCCGCCGCGTACCATGTCCCGAAGGTCGGTGAGCCCTTTCGAATGTCGACGATCACGTCATACACGGACCCTTCGAGCGCCATGACGAGCTTCCCCTGTCCATGAGGCTCCTGAAAGTGGAGTCCGCGCAAGGTCCCGTACACCGAGCGTGAATAGTTGTCCTGGACGAAGCGCTGCTTCAAGTCGGCTTCCGCATATCGCTCGGCGTGGTATACCTCAAGGAAACATCCGCGCTCATCCCGAAACACGGTCGGGTCGATGACGACCACGCCCGGGATGTCAATCCTGCTGATCCGCATCGGTCGGTGGTCCTCCCATGTCAACGTGATTGATGGCGGCCGTCCGGACGGTCATGAACGACCGGATGGAGGTTGGCCGTGGGGGTCGACGATATCTGGAGGGTCGGGGTACAATCGTGCGAGGCGGTCGATCAAGGGCTTGGCCGCCGGCGTGCTTTCAAGGCTCGGCATGCTGGGAGGATGGTCCCAGATCAAGTGGTCGATCCCGGCTTCCGACAGCAACGAGCGGATGGTCGAAACGCACGCCTCTAGGGTCAGTTCCGTTCCGCCACGCAAATCCAAGACGCGAGCCTTGGGGTCCGTCGGCGGAGGATCAGAGCTCATCAAGCTCCAGCAGCGATCAAAGATGGTCCGGCGGAGATCTTCAGGAACGTTGAAGTTTTCCAGCCCGGACGTACAGAGAGCCGAGACGAACAACACAAATTGAAGGTCCGGCATCCCGGGATGTCTGACATTCAACGAAGGCATGGCCGGGCATTATCGGAGCCGAATTCCGCAGAGTCAACCCGTTGGAGGGTAGGAGCGCGACACGATGGTGACGATCAGTTTGATGGGCCAACTCCAGACCGCCGATGGAGAGCGTGACGTGGCCTGCGAAATCAGCTCGCCGATGACCGTCCGACAGGTCATTCAGCGCCAAGGGCTGCAACTTCGTCACCTGCTCCAGTTGATTCGAGAAAAGAAGGTGCTGGTGACGATCAATAAGAAAATCGCGAGCGACGATTCATTGGTGCATGACGGAGATGCCATCCGATTGGTCGGGCACGATGGTTTCGGCGGCAGCGGCCTGGGGCCCTCGCATCCCTGAAACAAAAAAAAGGCCGGCGCCCCTGCGGGGGCCGGCCTTCTTCGCGGCGTGCACAACGCGTCGGGTTACTTCTTGCCGAGGATGGCGTCTTTCGCGACCTTGGCCACACGGAATTTCACAACGCGCTTGGCCGGAATCTTGATCTCTTCTCCCGTTTGCGGATTGCGACCGATGCGCGCTTTGCGATTCGCAAGCTTCAGTTTCCCGATACCAGGGACGGTAAAGACGTTCTTAGCCTCACGGTAGGCCAAGGCGGCGAAGTCATCGAGCAACTGGACGGCAGCTTTCTTGGTCAGGCCCGATTTTTGGGCGAGATGATCGGCAATCTGAGACTTGGTCATTGATTTAGCCATGCGAGCAACCTCCTTAAAAACGAATAGTTGGTGGACTGCAAATCGCCTCTCGTGACTCCGCGCAGACTCGAAGAGAAGAGGATAAACGAATCGTCGTGATGCTTCACGGGCGAAAACCTGCGGGAGTCTATCCAAGCATCCCCTGGCTGTCAACCGAAAAACACGCTCCAGATGTGAGGAAACGGCTCCATCGGGCTCTTGCAGTTTCGAGACCACGCGTCGTACAGTAATGACTCGCCCGGCTGTCGTGATGTCGTCGCGCTCGGACTTTTTGAGGAATTCTGATGGCTAAGGAACTTCCGATTCTTCCGGCTTCCGCGCAACCAGCCCAGGCGGGCAGCGCCGAGAAGTTCACGTATTCCCGCGTGTTTTGTCGCAAAGAAAATTCGCCCCCGCTGCGTCTCCTGATCGATTTTCTGAAATCCCGCGGCCAGAATCCCATTCCGCCGCCGAATCTCGACGAGGCAGCTCTTGATGAGTGGGCTTGGGCGATTGTCTCTCTCGGCTATGATCGGGCAAGGAAGCCCATCCAGGTCTTCTGCATTCGAGATCACGGCAGCTATCAGGACGTCTTCGAGCAGGAGAAATCGCAGTTCTTGGACTTGCTGAAGGCATACGACGATGTCGAAGCGTCAATCGTCGTTGAATGTATCAATCGGTCGCGATTCATCTTGACCACGCGATTCGACGCGAACGACATCACCGACGAGGGCTACGACTTCAACGGATGGATCCTGGAGTTCTACCAGGAACACTGCAACGGCATCGTGGAAGTCGACGGCCGAGGTTTTTATTCTCCCAAAGGCGACCTCATCGTCGACCTTAGTCCACCGGAAGAAGACTAAGCGAAAGGGGCCATGCCCCCTCAGCTCATCCCGCTCACCTCGCTCCGCGAAAAGACCGATCAGTGGTTTCAACGGGCCGCCGCAGCACTTCTCGGGCAACTCCCTTGCCGGCCCGGTTGTTCAGCCTGTTGTATCGGCCCCTTCCCCATCACAATGCTCGACGCCGTGACGCTACAGGAAGGGGTGGCGCAGCTCCCGGCGGCCAAGCGGGACGCCGTTGTCACGCGTGCTGCCGAGCAGATCATGCAGATGGAAGCGGCGTATCCCTTACTGCGGCAGACTCCCTATCTCGATGGATGGAGGGATGCCGACATCGACCGTTTGGTCGAGCAATTCCGGACCATGCCGTGCCCTGCATTGGGACACGAGGGCCGCTGCGAACTGTACGAGCACCGTCCGCTCGTGTGCCGGTCCATGGGGATTCCGACCGAGGAGGGCGGCACCGTCCAGGGCGCCTGTCCGGTCCAGAACGCCCTGCCCGTCGTCCGGTTGCCCGCATGGACAGGAATCGAAGGAGAACAGTTGGCCGAGTACGAGGCCCAAGCCATGGAAGCCTGCCGTGCTGAGCAGGGCTGCGACGGAGAGGAAGTTCTCCTTCCGTATGGCTTTCTTCCGGTTTCGTGGAGTCGCGGAACGGCGATGAGCAGGTAGACACCGCGCAAAACGCTGTGTTATGTTGCCCAACGTGGCTTGCGGGAGCGCCTGTAGCTCAGCTGGATAGAGCATCAGCCTCCGGAGCTGAGGGCCACAGGTTCAAATCCTGTCAGGCGCACCAACAACACACATAACAGGCTGAGTGACCTAAACCTCTACTCGCCTTCCAAACCGGTGGGGCCGTTAGCTCAGTTGGTAGAGCAGCTGACTCTTAATCAGCGGGCCGTAGGTTCGACCCCTACACGGCCCACCATACTTCTCCACAACGTGCGAAGCTGGTCACCTGGGTGCCAACTCTTGGCGCCCTGTTGGCCTGAATCCATATCGCAGCATCTCATCAACGCGTCGTCCCCCCGCCGAGCCGCTTGACGTTGAGGGCCGCGGCAGCCTTCAGGACGTCAACCAGGGCTCTCGCTCGCCTGGAAACACCTCACTCATCGTTGCCCCTTCCACTGTTTGCTTCCGAGCATTTTCAGGCTCTGGTTGAAACTTATTCGATCCGAAATGCGGTACAATTTAGTTCAGCGTATAGGAATTCCGCTTCATCATCTTCTCGCTTAAAAATCAACTTGATCGTCCGAGCTGAGCTTCACCGCTGAACTCATTCCCCTACACGATAGTCGTACATCGACAGCGTTGCCTTCACAATCGCCGCAGTTTCATTCGGGCATTAAGCTTGCCAATTCGAATGCCGATGAAAGTCATCTGCGCCTGGTGCGAGCAGGAAGGAAAAGAAACCCTCATCGGCGAGATGGAACTCTACGATCAGGATCTGACTTCACATGGCATTTGTGAGGAGCATGAAGATCTGCTGTTAAAGCAGACACGATCTGGTGGAAGGAAAGGACCTGCAAGACGCCGCAGGCGAACAAGTTCTACCGTTCAGTTGAACGCATCCGGCTCCTTACGATGGTCACCCGGATCTCCTCGATGCGCGACGCGTCATCGTAGGCGAAACCCGCAAGGTTCCAGCGCTCAGTTACCTCTCCCGTTCGCCGACTGAAAAAAGCATCATCCAGCCTGCTTTTCTATTTGGATGAAGCCTTGGCCGCAAGACAGGACCCCGCCTTTACAGCGGTTTCGACGGGTTGACTGATTCCCCGGTCGCGCATAGCTCCATGAAGCCAGACGTCACAGACAGGATCGGCTTCGCGTGAATACGCGAGGTGATGTCGAGAAGCTCCGGATGGGCAGGCAGGAAAGCGAGATCGGCCGCCAAGAAGAAAAGAGAGCGGAAGGTGCCCTTCCGCCCCCTCGATAGAACCGCTCGATCAATAAATGCTCTTGCTGGCTTCGTTGGACGGAAGACTTTCAACTCCGCTGCCGTTGTACGCCGTGACAACGAAGTAGTACGTGGTGCCGACCGCGAGATTGTTCACGCTGTACGACGTCGCATTTCCCACGTTGAACGAGGTGCTGTAGACACCCGATGCGGTCCCCATATAGAGCTTATAGCCTGTGACGTTCGTGCTGGTGGACGGGTTCCAAGAAAGGGACGCCGACGTATTGGACGCGGTTCCGCCCGTGCTGGTTTTCGGAGCGGTAACGGTCAGCGTCACAGGAACCGACGTACTGCCTGCCTTCCCCGCGGAGATCTTCACCGTCGCCTTATAGGTCCCAGGGGAAAGTCCGGAGGCGTTCACCGCTATCGCGAACTGAGCGGTGCTTGTCATGCTGCCCGAAGCCGGAGAGACTGAGAGCCAGGTGGCGTTCTCTTTGACCGTCCACTTGCTTTGATGCTTGTCTGATTTCGATACGGTAACTGTTTGGCTGGGAGGATTGGCTGCTCCCTGTACGGCCTGAAAGCTCACCCCGGAGGGCGACGAGGTCAACGCCCAGAGATCCGGTGTCGCGGAAAGTGTGAACGTCACCGCGAGTCCCGTCAGGAAGAAGACACGAGATATTAAAGCCTGGCCTCTTTGAAGCACCCGGCATCGCAAAAACGGCCGCAGAAGTTCTCGCATATCCCCCACCTTTGTTAAGTTCGGCTCCTGTCCTAAGCAATGCCGATGCCAGCCATAAGCCTTGCTAGACGAATAGCGGGGAGTTGATTCCGGGGGGATTCTTAGGCAGTGGCACAGAAGAACGCCGAACGAGGTTTCGGGCCAGTGTAGGCTTCTTCGTGCAAGAACGGAGAAGATTGTCCAGAGAACTGGCTGCTTCCTCCTACCGGCCGAAGGAACGGACGTAGAGCAAGACGTGCCAGGCTTCTTCCTCAGTGAGAACGAGCGGCACGAACGAGGCCATGTCCGTTCCGGGGCTGCCATTTTTAAGAATCCACATGAGTTCGCCGTCGGTTCTCGCGCCCTGCCACACCTTGTCGGTGAAATTCCGGGGCAACTTGCCTACCAACCCAGGAACGTCGCCGAAACCCTTGCCGTCTCGTCCATGGCACGTGACGCAAAAGGCCTTCCCGTGATACAGGGATTTGCCTTTTTCGATGTTCTCTTCGGTAGACGGAAAGGGGTTGGTCCAAACCTTCACCTCTTCCATCTTGTCGGCTGGCACACGGGCCCTGAGAACCGCCTCGTCGGCGGCGCAGGCGAGACCCTGTGCATGGAGGATCAACGCCAGCGTAGAGAGCGCCGCCACACTCACCGCACGGCGGATGATGAGAATCTGCATCACAGGGTGAGGTCGTTTTTCTGATCGAGCAGCAGACCCTTCATGTAATGCGGAGCCTGCTGCTCGATGAACGGTTACTTTTGGGAATGACCGGGGAACTGATGGCCCACCGACTGCGGGAAAGACACCGTTCCGTCCGGAAATTCCAAGCCTGGCTGCCACAAATGATAGATCACGCCATCCGTCTCCATCGCGGCTTCGGCGACTTTGGCCGCTTGGTCGTCCGGCATATCGAGTACTTTTACCCTGCCTGTCGCGATCTCCACTCGGTGGTCATGAAAATGGCGATGCCATTGAATGGCCGGCAGTTTTCTCGTCAAATCCTTGGCCACGAAATATTCGATCCCGACCAACTTCGCCTTGGGATCGGTCGACTCGTAGAGCAAGCATTGCAAGATCTTATCGGAGATCGGCTTACAGTAATGATGAAACGGTCCGCCCGGCTCGCCGTGGGCCATAACGTGAGGGGCAATGACATGGATATCGTATCCATCGGCCGGTGACTTCGGTTCACCACTGAGGGCCGCCCGAGGAGCTGAAGCGGCAAATGCGACAAGTGCGACGACGACAGCGAGCAGTCGTATTCTCATCATAACCCTCCTGGTTGGAATAAAAAGATGACGGTCATCCACGACCTGAGCGCTTGAAATGGCAGCGTAGGGCCATACCGCTTAGAGTCCGGGCATAGGAAAAAGATTCACTCACTTGGGCAATTTCGGAGGGGTGACTTTAAGCGGCGCCCCGGTGAGCGCCTTCAGAAATTCGATGAGATCGCTCTTTTCCTCCGGCGCCAGCCCCAAGGGCTTCATCAGAGGGCTGAGATGCGGATTCGGGCCGCCACCCTGATCCAAGAAGTCGATGACTTCTTCAAGCGTCTTAAAGACTCCGTCGTGCATGTACGGCGCAGTTTCGACGATACTCCGAAGTGTGGGGGTCTTGAATGCTCCCTTGTCCTTTTCGGCCCTGGTGACCATGTATCGGCCGAGATCTTCCTTCAACTCTCCGACTTGCGGCACGCCGAGGTTGTGGAATTGGTTATCGGTAAAGTTCGGACCATTATGGCAAAGAATGCAACGCGCCTTTCCTTTGAACAGGGCCATCCCGCGCGCGGCGGCTGCGCTCATTGCACCGCTCTCCCCCATCACAAACTTGTCGAAGGCGCTGTTCTGGGAGACGATCGTCCGTTCGAATGCCGCGATGGCGTCAGCAATATGCTGCAGACTCGGTCCGGCACCGAACACGAGCTGGAATTGCTTTTGATAGCCTGGGATCTTCGCAATTTTCGGCACCACCGTCTCGTGCTGCTCGGCCATTTCGATGGGGTTATGAATCGGGCCGATCGCCTGTTGTTCCAGGGATGCCGCACGTCCGTCCCAAAACTGCAGCGGAAGGAACCCGGTATTGTAGACCGTCGGTGCTTGTCTCCCACCCGCTGTACCGAACGCCCCAATGGAAAACTGGCGGGCGTCGGCAAAACCCGTTCCCGGGTTATGGCAGAATGCGCAGGACACGGAGTTATTCTTGGACAGCCTCGTGTCGAAGTACAACTGCTTGCCGAGTTCGACCTTCTGGTTATACCCAAGGTTGGTGGGCGGACTCGGGACTTGCGTCGGCATGGGGCCAATGTCGGGAACCGTGATCCCATCGACGGTCACGGTTCCGTGAGGCGCAGAGCCGGTGGGGCTTGAGGCAGCCGGTTGGCTGATCAACATACCGAGCCCCACCAGTCCAGCCACCGGCGCCAGTCGAAGAGTCAACAACCATCTCGGACCCATACGTTTCCTCCTGTTTTGTCCTCAGATACCTGTCCCGAGGCCAGCGCACAGTAGCATGATTCCCGCTTGATGGGGTAGGTAGAAGCCGGCTTTCGGCTCGGCAGAGAGCGCTCTTCTAGTCCGCCGGACGGTCCAACCCACTCTGGTTTGGCAGGAGTCTTTCAAAGATGAAATATCGCATAAGTATTTGAAAACTAATTCTTTCTAAGCATGAAGGCGATCCCGGATTTATGGTACGCTATGACGATACCTCTACAGGGAGTTAGTCTTCATCATGCGTATTCCGTCGAGAGTCGTTCTTCCATTCGGCT
>DASTSI010000160.1:0-3109 GCA_035760745.1 Nitrospira sp.
GCGGCGATCTCGACTGCGGAGAGAACTCCGGCCACCGCGCCCTCTGGAGTGACGACCGGAACCGCGGATACGCGGTGCTGCTTGAACATCGTGAGCGCATCGGCGACGAGTTGATCGTCCCGGCAGACGAGCGGCTCATGCGGGCCGAGAAGGTCCGCCACCGTCGGATCGTCCCTCCCTGCACGCAATGCCAAGTCCCGCTCGATCACGAGGCCCTGCAACCGCCCCCCCTCGCACACGACCAAAGCGGACACGCCTTCACGATACATCCGTTCGACCGCTTCTCGGATCGACGCGCCGCCAGTGACGGTCGCGAATCGAGGGGTCATGACCTCTCGTATCGACCGTTCTTCGCCGGGTAGCAGGCCCAGTTGCTCAGCCCGCGTCGATTCGAGGTACAACCCGCCACTTGAACGTGCTGGCGAATGCCGCGACATGGCTTGATCCACTCTATTCCACCCTATGACGACCCGCCGCGCCGTGACACTAGGAGCTTCCCGAGAACGGCGGACGACCCCGCGCTCATCCCGCGGAATTGTCTCCGAAAGGAGTCATCGCGGCGAGTCGCTCGGACTGCGTTGCACGCCGTCGCGAGGGTCCGCAGAGAGGGCAGATGCGCCTTTGCCTAGGGGACGGCCCAGTTACTGCATGAACTTCGTTCTTGTAAAAACAAAAGACCTCGACAGACCCTTGATCCTGGAATCGGATTTGTACGATGATAGGCGGGGGTGACACCCAGGGAGGAATCGCGGACCGACATGGCTATACACGCACATACCGCGAAAGTGTTATTGGCCGACGATCATCCTCTCGTCATCGAAAGCCTGCGACAGCTCCTGGAGCCTCACTTCACGATCGTCGGCACGGTGCAGGATTCCGGCGAGATCATCAATCGTGCGCTCGAATGGCGGCCGGATGTCGTGCTGCTGGACGCCTGCATGCCGGGGATGAGCGGGTTTGCCGCCACCAAACAGCTGCGGAAAGTTCTTCCCTCCGTGAAAATCATCCTCGTCACCATGCTGACGGAGGCGATTTCCGTGAGCGAGGCCTTCCGCGCCGGCGCCAGCGGGTACGTGCTGAAACAGTCGGCGTCTGACGAACTGCACGCGGCGATCGAGAGCGTGCTGGCGAACAAGCGGTTTCTCTCCAAGAAAATCGACCCGGAAGTGCGGGAGGCGGTGGAACACGAGTGGTTCCGCCCTGAAGGATATTCCAGCGACCTAACCGGCCGGCAACGCGAAATCCTCACCCTGCTGGCTGAAGGGCGTTCCACGCGGCACATCGCTCAGCAGCTGAACATCTCGATGAAGACCGTCGAGTTTCACAAGGCGAACATCACCCGCAAACTGGGCGTGCACACTACCTCCGATCTCATCAAATTTGCCCTGGCGCAAGGCATCACGACGCTCTGAACGCCGGCTTCCTCCCCCGCACAACAGGGCGACGCTCGACACGTCCCTTCAGTGGATGGAGGTCAGTCCTGCCGCGATCGCATACTTGGTGAGTTCCGCCGCCGACCGCAGTCCCAACTCCTTCATGATCCTGGTCTTGTGAAACTCGACGGTTTTCACGGAGACGTTCAGGATCGAAGCGATCTCTTTCGTCGCCTTGCCTTCGGCGACGAGTTGCAAGACCTCCCGTTGGCGGGGGCTGAGGGTCTGCGCAAAGCCGAGCCCAGACCCCGGTTCTCCGCCGACACCCGGGGTCGACGGATTGACGGCCTGATCGACCAGGCTCTGCGTCACCATGGGAGACACGTACGTTCTGCCCTTGACCACTTCGCGTATCGCCTGCACCAACTCCGACCCGACCGATTGCTTCAGCACGTACCCGGAGACGCCGACGCGAAACGCTTGGGTCACGAAGTTGGGCTCGGAGTGCATCGTGAGGACGATGATCTTCAGGTTCGGATGGTTTTTTTTGAGCTGCTGAGAAGCATCGAGCCCGTTGAGCAGCGGCAATGAAATATCGACGACGACGATATCGGGCTGCAGCTTTGCCGCGGCCGCCAACAAGGACCGTCCGTCCGCCACAATCCCAACCAGCTCGAATTCCGGCTCCAAGAGTTTTTGGATGCCTTCCGCGACGAGCACGTGATCATCGGCGAGAAGAATGCGGCAAGTGTCAGACATGACCCTACCCATGTGTGAAGGTGGTATTCGGGACTTGTAACGGTATCACCCGACGCGATGTCGTCTAAGAATACTACCCATCTTTCATCATTCGACTCAAGGGAATCTCCTTGCGAGAGAGAGAATTTTTGGCCTAGGGTTAGTCCTAGTTGCCCGGCAGGTGCGCGGACTCGATGCTCGAGAGAACTTCCACCCCAACGCGGCTCATGGAGACACGAAGAGAGGAGAGCCTCATGTCGGCTCAGAAGGAATCGTTGCGTGCTGAATCGCCCGCCGTTGCGCCGCTCGGCGAAGGAGACCTGAACGCGATCGCCCGCTATCGCCGGGCCGCGAATTATCTCTCCGCCGCGCAAATCTACCTCCGCGACAATCCGTTGCTCGAGGAACCGCTGAAGCCCGAGCACATCAAAGACCGTCTCCTGGGGCATTGGGGCACGGCGCCGGGCATCAACCTGATCTATCAGCACCTGAACGGACTCATTCGACGCACCGGGGCGAGCATCCTGCTGATCACCGGACCCGGCCACGGCGCGGCCGCCAATCTGGCCAACATGTACCTCGAAGGTACGCTGACGGAATATTTTCCGCAACTCACGCAGGACCGCGAAGGGCTTCGCCGTTTCATGACCTGGTTCTCGTGGCCCGACGCCTTCCCGAGTCATCTCAGCCCGTTGTATCCGGGAATCATCCATGAGGGCGGCGAGCTGGGCTACGCGTTGGCGACGGCCTTCGGAGCGGCCCTGGACAATCCGCGCCTCGTGGTGGCGTGCATCGTCGGGGACGGCGAGGCGGAGACCGGACCCACGGCGGGCGCCTGGCACAGCAACAAATTTCTCAATCCCGCCACCGACGGGGCGGTGCTGCCGATTCTCCATCTCAATGAATTCAAGATCGCGAATCCGACAATCTACGGCTCCATGAGCGACGACGAACTGCGGGCGCTGTTCGTGGGCTATGGCTATACGCCTCGGTTCGTG
>DASTSI010000161.1:0-4215 GCA_035760745.1 Nitrospira sp.
TTTCACGCATTCCGGACGGAAAACCGGTTCCCACTTTTCCTGGAATTGCTTTAGATGGGATCCCCAAGTTGCCAGGCCGGCTCAGGCCGTCGCCAGGAGTGGATCCCCGTGCCGATAGCCGCTGTTGCTATAGCCCGCGCCCGCACTGAGCTTGGGTCTGTGGAGACTTCCTCCAATCGGCCTATCGGCAATCCTCAAGCCTCTTGGCTGCCCGGCGAAAGCACTCCACGGGCGCACTGACGATGCCGGCGCCGATCTGGCCGCCGCCCTTGCCGGCAATTCCAATGTCCATGACAGGCAGCACGTCCTCCTCCAGAACCTTGAACACGTCGATGCCGGTCGGCGAGCCGCGGTAGCCGAAGGCCGCGATCTTGAAGTCGGGATTTTCGCCGACGGTGATCCTGTAGAGCGAATTGTTGCGTTCCATCATCGCGGCGTAGGAGCCGCCCTGATAGGCCTGCAGCGTCGGTGCCCCAGCCTGAGCAAAGCCTCCCAGGCCCACCGTCTCGGTGATGGGGCTTTCGCCTCCCATCCAGGTGATTTCCGAAACGTCGTGGCCCTCGAAAAGCTTCGCCTCCACGGCAGCGTGCGGACCGCGGATCCAGCCATCCAGTCCCGAAACCCGGATCGCGAACTCCCTGCAGTTGAAGGCCATGGCGGTCACCATGCTGGAGTGCTTGACCCCATGAGCTGCATCCGCCGCAACCTTCGAAGCCGCCATCGAAAGACGAAGGAAGAAGTAGTTGTCCTCGGTCAGCAAATCGAGGGTCTTTTTGACGTGTTCGCCGAGCGTGCCGTAAAGTTCGAGGAAAGACGGCATCAGCTCTCGCGAAAAGAGCAACGAGGCTGCCGTGTTGCGGCTGTGCAGTTCATCGGCCATGTTCAGCGCGCGCACCATGATCGGCTTCAGCGGCACGCCTCCCATCTTCAGCACGGCGGCCTTGATGGTGGGGGCCAGCACCTCCTCGACAAGTTTGAGCTGTGCATGGACATCCGCATCGTAGATGCCGTAGTTGAGCCGTTTGCGCGATTTGCCCTCGTACATGTTGCAAAAGGCCCGACGCTTGGACGCAGCATCCTCAACGACGAAGACCGGCATCGAGGGTGTATAGATGCCAGCCAACGACCCAACGCAGGAATGGTCCTGACAGGCGCCGACCGCCACTTCACCGCTATCCAGAAGAGCGATCGCCTCCTTCTCGGTCTTCGCCCATCCCTCGTAGAGCACTCCGCCGATAATGCCGGCTCGCTGACCGCCTTCATATTCGGACCAGGCAAGCGCAGGGCCGGATGTCAAGACGCATCGTTCGTCCATACCCGGAACAACGTCCTGCGCCGCGCAAATGTCGACGAGCCTCGGCTCGACACTCGTCATCCGACGAAATGCCTCCGCATTGGCCGCATCTCGCAAGGAAGTGCTTTCCATTTTCATCCTCTCACGGACCAAGTGCTGAACCAACTCCAGCAACACATCCAAAGTGGCGCCCCAGAAACTTCAGGCGGGCAGATCAGGTTGTCCCGGCCTGCAATACTCATCTTTGATCAGCGGGCCCGCCGGCGCAGCGCTCCAACCGTGGAGCCAGTCTCGAATACGCGTCACTGCCGCATCCATTTTCGAGGTGTAGCCCGCGCTTTGGCATGCCGTCCATTTCATAAGAGGCCTGCCCTCATAACTTTCTGGAATGGAACGCAGGAAGCGGTATCGCGCCACGCTGATCGGAAAGCAGCCCGACAACGGGAGCTTGTCGCAGGTGCGATGCTGCGGAGTGCGTGGCCGTAGCTTTCAAACGACTTGGCACCGTGCCGGCGCGATAAGCCCTCTCACATCCCGCGATGGTCGATCTCACGGAGCGTTATCAACGACTGCGCGCCAGCACCCGTCGCTTCACCCGCCCGGCAGGGCACAACCGATGCTGGAAGCGAACCCAGAGCCGGATTCTGATCGGGGCGACGTCAACCGCTGCAAACTCCTCACCGGCAGCCACCATTTCTTGGTGACGACATCCTGTGGCATCCGGTCTTCCTGCTGTCTCCGCCCGGCTTCCTTAGTTGGAAATCTTCGTCAGTTCTTCAACCAACGCGTTCCTGAACTCGCTCTCGAGGACCGACAATGGTCTGAGCGACGGAGAGACCACTGTTATCTTGAAGCTTACACGCGGCTCGAATTTGCGGAATACGACACTGTCAAATCCACGGCTATATATCTGGTAGTTGCGGACGTTTATTGGATCTACAATTCCTATCAAACCACGTTCTTCGATCATCGTGAACTTCGGTAAGAAAATGTCGCTTTGAAATTTTACGTTCATCTGGCAATTTTCAGTTTCGAATACTGAATGTATCTGCTCAAAGAGGGGGTGATCGGAGGGATTCATCGCCAGAGCCTCTGAAGCTAAATCGGCCGGAGTTATGACTTCCCTTTCCGCCAACTTATGATCCTTCCGTAAAGCACACATGCACCTTAAGTCAAAATGAGTCAGGTTGAGAAATGGATTTGGCTCATGGATTTCGACGATTCCAATTCCGGACTGGTAATTCGATATCCAATTGACAATACTCGAGCTATTCAACGCCATTAGTGAAACATTGACTTGGCTACCGGCCGGAACAAATTTATTTATGAGGTTGGGCAGGAAAAACAGGGATGGGCCGGCGATGCTCAAGATCCTCAAGTCGCCAGCCCGCATTTTTCCATAATCTTGCAGAAACCGCGTTGCTTCGTTCAGTTGACCCAGGACTGAATTGGCCACGTTCCTGAGATAGGTCGCCTCGGGCGTCGGGAAGAGCCTGCCGCGCGATCGTTCGAACAGCCGCACACCGAGTTCGTCTTCGATTTGCTTTATCAATTTGCTCACATTGGGCTGGGTCACGCCGATTTCGTCGGCTGCTTTGGAGACCAAGCCGCTATCCATGACGGCCGCGAAGGCTTTCAGCTGCCTAATGTTCATCATAAGATCCCCAGTCTATTCTGAAACGTTATGAAGTCAGGCGATTTATGAAATAGACGACATACGATCCCTGCGCTACCGTTCAAATAACAAAATGCGCAGGAAGGGGATGCGTAAGTGGTGACTCAGCCACCCAAACGAGGGGCGAGGATCGAGCTTGAGGCTCTCTCGAAATTGTACGGAAATCTCGCGGCCGTGGAGGGCGTGAACCTCACCTTCGAGGCGGGCGAATTCGTCACGTTCCTGGGCCCGAGCGGATCGGGCAAGTCGACAACGCTGACGATGATCGCGGGCTTCACTGTTCCTAGCTCGGGCGACATCAAGGTGAACGGGGGCTCCATCATTCAGCGCCCCGTGCATAAGCGGAATATCGGAATGGTGTTCCAGAACTATGCGCTATTTCCACATTTGAGCGTGGCCCAGAATGTGGCTTTCCCGCTGGAAATGCGCGGCGTTGGACGAAGCGAGATAACCGAAAGGGTCAAGCGCAGCCTCGGGGCTGTCAGGCTCGACAAATTTGGGGACCGTCGCCCTTCCCAATTGTCAGGCGGTCAGCAGCAACGCGTCGCACTCGCCCGCGCGCTGGTCTTTGAGCCGCCCGTGCTCTTGCTCGACGAGCCGCTGGGCGCTCTGGACGCGAAGTTGCGCGAAGAAATGAAATTCGAACTGAAGCAACTCCATCAGAAGGTCGGTGCGACAATCATCTTCGTGACTCACGACCAAGAGGAAGCCCTGACCCTTTCGGACAGGATTGCGGTGTTCAATCGCGGAAAGGTTGTGCAATGCGGAACACCCGAAGCGCTCTACAACCAGCCTGAGGACAGGTTCGTCGCAGACTTCATTGGTGAATCCAACCTTTTACAAGGCATCGTTCTGACAACGAATCCGGATGGCACTCGGCTCCGGATTGCCGAAGGGGTTGAATTCACGGCCCCGTTGCGTCCCGGTTGGGCGGAACCAAAGCACTCTGCGACTTACATGCTTCGCCTTGAACCCGTCGTCTTAGGTGCGGCGGCCTGTTCGAAGGAGATTTGCATAGAGGCGAAACTCGAAGAATTCCTCTTCGTCGGCAATGCGATCAAATACCTCCTCAAGATCGGCGCGGACACTTTCATCAAGGCTCGCGCGCATGTGGCCGGCATATCGCAGGAGTTTCGAGCCGGAGACACTGTGAAAGTGGGCTGGAATCGGGAGGACATGCTCCTCGTCGACACTCAATAAATCGGAAGAGCAACGCTTCAACAGGAAAAGGGGAATATGATGGCGT